>JBEIQK010000285.1:0-7476 GCA_040376505.1 Alphaproteobacteria bacterium
GACGGTGTACAGATAGTTGTTGGCCGCCGGCACATACCAGGCCTCGGCGTAGAGGTTCACCCGCCAGCGGCGAAAGATGAGGTCGCGATCGACGTGCAGGTCGACCTTCTGGTAGTCGGGGAGCCGGGCGCTGTTCCGCTCGCCCTCGATGGGCAGGTAGGTGTCGCTGTCGCCGTCGTAGAGCGCGTCGAGGGTGGGGGTGAAGGGCTGACCGGCGGCGTAGCGGTAGCGGGCGCCGAGGTTCCAGCGATCGTTGATGTCCCAGGAGGCCACCGCCGAGATCGCGTAGGGCTGATCGTAGGTCCCGGGGTGATCGCCGCGGGTGGAGCGGGCCACCACGCCAGAGAGGTAGGCGAAGAAGCGCTCGCGCAGGCGGTAGCGGCTGGTCAGCTCCAGGCCGTAGGCCGTGCCGTCGGCGACGGCGGGGGCCTGCCAGGGGTCGGCGTCGAGGCCGTCCTGGATGCGCCGGGCGTAGCCGTCGAGGCCGAACTCCAGGCGACCGGCCACCGCGGCGTCGAGGCCGAGGGCCGCGGACTGGGAGCGGGTCAGGGGCAGGTCGGGGTCGCCGGTGGCCGCCGAAAGGTTCTCGGGCGTGGGTGCCTGGGCGTACTGCCCGACCGCATCGCGCAGACGCAGGTCTTCGGCCAGCTCGTAGCGCAGCGTGAGGCGGGGCTGGGCGGCGACGGCGCCGGGGAGGCTCCACCCTTCGAGGCGCAGGCCGGGCTGCACCACGAGGTCGCCGAGGTGCAGGCGGGGCTCGGCCCAAAGCGCGCCGTTGATCGGCCGCAGCGACTCGTCGACCGACAGGCCCCGCGAGAGCAGCGGCGACTCGCGGCGCAGCTCGGTCCAGGCCCGATCGGCGGCCTCGGCCTCGCGCTGGATCTGCCGCAGACTGGCGTCGCCGCCCACGCCCAGGCTGAGGTCCTCGTTGAAGAGGTGCCGCCACTCGCTGCGAACGAAGAGGCCCAGCTCGCGGCGCCCCTCTGAAGCGGGGCCCAGGGTGCCCTCGGCGGCGTCGTAGACGAGGCCGGCGGTCTGGGTGAGCGAATTGTCGGCGCTGCGGCGCTGATCGGTGAGGATGAGGCCGTGGTAGGCCCGCTCGAAGCGGAAGTCGGGGTTGTCGGCCTGCTCCACCGGATCGAGCTTGGCGGTGTCACCGGCGTAGCGGCCGTAGCTGTCACCGGCGCCGATCAGCAGCGCGCTTTGGCGGAGTCCGGGCTTCGGGCGGCGGTCGTAGCGCCCGAGGTAATCCCAGAAGGCTGGCCAGACGGTGTACTGGTCATTGCTCGATTCGACGAGATCCAGGTAGGAGCGCCGCCCCGAGGCCGACAGGGCGTGGGCGCTGGTCTCGCCCTCCTTCTGGTCGCCTAAGGGCGCCTGAACATAGCCACCGAGCATGATGCTGTTGACGTTGAAGCCGCCGTGCACCACGGTGCCCGCCGGGGCCCGCGTGCTGACAGCGACGACCCCACCGACGCTGTCGCCATAGGCGGCCCCCGGCGTGGAGGGGTAGACGGCCACCTCATCGAGCAGGCGGGTGTGGATGACGCTGGCGTATTGTTGAAAGTGGTACAGATAGGGGATCGGCACGCCATCGAGGTAGACGCGGCTCTCGCCGGGCTCGGCGCCACGGAGAGACAGATCGCCGGCGCTGGGCGAGTACTCGGCCGTCTGGGCGACGCCGGGCAAGGCCTGGAGCAGCCGGATGGGGTCGTCATGGGTGCCGGGCGTCTTCTCCACCCGCTCGCGATCGAGCACCTGGGCGGCGACATGGGGGCTCTGGCGGCGGGCCTCGACGACGATCTCGGTCTCGCCGTCGCCGCGGGCGATCCACAGGGTGAGGGGCTCGATGGAATCGACCGAGGCGGAGACGAGGTTTCCGTCGAGGCTGGCCTGCAGCGTGAAGGGTGGCTCGGGCACGCTCAGGCGAAAGCGGCCCGCCTCGTCGGTGAAGACCTCGACCCCGTCGGGGCCGACGACGCGGGCACCCACGGCGGGCTCCCCGTCGCCGCGCAGGCGCACGCGGCCTTCGAGGGTGGCGGCGGCGGCCACCGCGCAGAGCAGCCAGATCATTGCACGTCCAGGATCAGCCGCAGGCCGATGACATCGCTGCGCAGGCAGCGACCTTCGATGAGCCAGGCCGGATCGAAGGCGGTGGAGGGGTCGGCGCAGGGCAGCGCCATCTCCGCCAGCAGGTCGGGCACCGGCTGGGGGTCGGAGAAGCGCAGCCCGCGCAGATCGTCGGCCTCGGAGACCTGCACGCTGTAGAGGCCGGGCGCGAGGGCCTCGCCCAGGTCGAGGAGGTGGCCCCCCACGGCAGACAGCGGCGCGCTGGTGCCGATCGCCACATCGATCCACCGCCAGCGGTTGCTGCCGGCGCCGTCGATGGCGAGGGCCAGCAGGGTGTAGACCTGGGGCGCCAGGGCGGTGCGGGATTCGACGAGCCCATCGTCGAAGACGACCTCCTCGCCGAGGTGATCGACGGTGTGGTCATCGAGCTCCAGCGGGGTGCCAAGGCCCTGGGCGGTCATCCAGCGCAGGCGGTGGCCCTCGGGGGCCGCGGCGACGAGGCGCACGGCCTCGCCCTCGGCTGCGGCCTCCCCCGGCGACAGGGGGCGAGCCTCCAGGGCGGCGCGGGCGTCGAGCGAGAGGTCTTCGCCCAACGAGACGGCGGCGCGCGTGATCTCGAAGGGGGCGGGCGCCTCGGCGACAGTGACCTCTGCGGCCTCGACCGCGCCGCTGGGGCTGGTGACGACAAGGCCGAGGCGGCCGGGGCCGGGCACCTCCACGTCGAAGCCCTCGCCGATGGGCGCGCCGTCGAGGCTCCAGGCGAGGCGGGGCGCCTCGTCGTGAAAGAGCCCCTCCCCGCTCCACACGGCGGCGCGGGCCTTCCCGTCGAGAACGCCGAGGGCAGCGACGCGGAAGGGGCCCAGATCGTGGCGCTCCACCGAGAAGGGCTCCTGGCAGGCGGTGAGCAGGAGGAGCAGCATCAGGACAGCCAGGCCGAGACGAGGTCGGGCAGGGCCTGGTCGGCGCTCTGCGCGATCACCGCTTCAAACCAGTCCGCGCCCGAGGGGATGGGGTTGACCTCCAGGGTGCGCGCGCCGCGGCGTTGGGCGAGCTGGCCGTAGCCGGCGGCGGGGTAGACCACGCCCGAGGTGCCCACGGCGATGAAGACCTCGGCCCGCACCACCGCCGCGACGATCTGGTCCATGTCGATGGGGGTCTCGCCAAACCAGACCACCGCCGGCCGGAGGGCCGCCCCGCAGCGGGCGCAGCGCTGATCGACGCTGTCTCCGACCGGCGCCTCCACCTCGGGGTGGCGCGGATCGACGCAGCGCAGGCGCTCGTTGGTGCCGTGCATCTCGATGAGCTCGACGGGGAGCCCCATCTGGGCGGCGGCGCGCTGAATCAGGCCGTCTACATTCTGGGTGACGAGGGCCACGCGCTGGGGCCCCCAGGCGGCCTGCAGACGCACCAGGGCTTCATGGCCGGCGTTGGGCCGAGCGGCGCGGGTGCCCTGCCGGCGCACATCGTAGAAGCGGCGCACCAGGGCTTCGTTGCGGGCCCAGGCGCCCGGCGTCGCCAGCTCTTCGGGGCGGTTGCCCTCCCAGAGCCCGCCGGCGTCGCGGAAGGTGGGGACCCCCGAGGGGGCGGAGAGCCCGGCGCCCGAGAGGATGACGACGGAGCCAGCGGCAGAGGGTGGCGCAAACATGCCCGCCTTCTACCCCGCCCGGTGGAGATCGTCTGCCCGCTGGGATGGGGCGAGGCCCGGGCAAAGGTGCCCCCGACTGGACTCGAACCAGTGGCCTACAGTTTAGGAAACTGTCGCTCTATCCACCTGAGCTACGGGAGCAGCACCCTGCCGCGCCGACCCGGGGGTCACCGCGCGGCCCTCGAATAGCGGACCTGCGCGCTCCAAGCAAGGCGCCTCCCCCTTCGTTATACTGCCAGCGATGCCGACCCCGCGCCCGACCCTGCCCGCCCGCGCGGCCCTGATGGGCTCCACGCTGGCGGCGATCGTGGCCTGCGCCGAGAAGGTCGACCCCGACAGCGCCGCTGCCGAAGATCCCTGGGAGGAGGTCGCCTACAGCCCCAAGCTGGCCCCGGCCGCTGGCAGCCTCCAGGCGGTGCGCGGGCTGGTGCCCCGGCGGGCCATCGTGCACCTGCACAGCCCTTGGTCTCACGACGCCTGCGACGGCGAACCGATGCCCGATGGCGCCCCCGATGCAGACTGCCTCGCCGATCTACGCGCGGGGCTGTGCGACGTGGCGGTCGACTACGCCTTCCTCACCGACCATCCGGCCCACGCCGCCGAGCAGGCCTATGGCGACCTCTTCCACAGCCAGCCGGGCGATGAGGCGCTGATGCGCGGCGGGGCGCAGATCGCGAGCCAGATCCCCTGCGGCGATCGCCAGCCCGGCCATGCGGTGGTCTGGCTGCCGGGCATCGAAGACGCGCTGATGCCGGTCGCCCTCGATCGCCATGTCGGCGGCAGCAGCGCCGAGAACGACGCCATCTACAACCAGATCGACGGCAGCGCGGTGGAGGCCAACATCGCCGCCGGCGCCACCGTGCTGGTGGCCCACACCGAGCAGCGCAGCGTCGAGGGCCTGGCCCCGCTGCTCAGCCACGGCTTGCGCGGCGTCGAGCTCTTCAACCTGCACGCCGCCTTCGATCCCGACCTGCGCGCCGACTACCTCGGCCTGGACCCGATGGGCTGGCTGGCCGATGTGGCCCCCTTCACCGCCGCCGACGGCACCGGTGAGCCGGACTTCCTCTTCCTCGCGGTGCTGCGCGAGCAGAAGGTGAGCCTCGACGTCTGGGATGGCCTCAACCTGCTGGCGCCGGTGGTGGGCACCGCCGGCACCGACGCCCACCAGAATGTGCTGCCCCTGCTGCTGCGCGACGGCGAGCGCGGCGACTCCTACCGCCGCATGCTGCGCTGGTTCACCAACACCCTGCTGCTCCCCGCGGGCGCCGAAGGGCCCGAGGCCGCCGAGCAGGCCTTGCAGAGCGGCCGCCTCTACGTCGCCTTTGAGGTGCTGGGCACGCCGCAGACCGTCGATGTCTCGCTGCTGGGCGAAGACGGCGTCACCTACGAGATCGGCGACAGCGCGCCAGTGGGCGGCACCCTCCGGGTGGCTTGCCCCAACCTGGCCCCCGGATCGCCGCGCGGGGCCGAGCGGCCGGCGATCACCGTCACCGTCTTCAAAGACGGAGCTCCTTTTTCGGAGGGCTGCGGCGAGGTCGCGGTCTCGGCGCCGGGCGTCTACCGGGTCCGCGTCGACATCGTGCCCTACCACCTGCGCGCGTGGCTGGGCGCCGACCCCGAACCCTGGCTTGTGCCCTATCCCTGGATCTACACAAACCCGATCCGCGTGGGCCTCGCGACCCCGACGGAGAGCCCATGAACCGCATCCTTCGACTGGCCACAACCACGGCCGCGGCGCTGCTTCTGCCCTCCTGCAACGGCTGTTCGGACTACAAGGTCCAGTCCACCGAGCCGGTGCCGGGCGAAGACGCTGGAAGCATCGAGGATCTGTCCAACGACTGGGGCATGTGGCTGGACCTCGACGTGCTGCCCGACGGCTCGCCGGTGATCGCCTACTACGACACCACCGCAGGCGGCGCGGGCTTTGCCGTCGGCAAGATCAAGGGCGACAGCGTGCGCTGGCGGCACCAGCAGGTCGACGGCTACGTCAGCTCCGAAGGCATGGACACCGGCGATCGTGGCCGGTACATGTCGATGGCGGTGGGGGCCAACGGCGAGGTGTGGCTGGCCTACCAGGACTCGCTCAACAGCGTGGCGCGCTTCGCCCACCGCGGCGAAGACGGCCTGTGGGCCACGGGGATGATCGATGGCGGCGGCGGCCCGGTGAAGGGCGGCGGACTGTTCAACTCCATCACCTTCGACGCCAGCGGCAACCCCTTGGTGGTCCACTACGACGAGGCCCAGGCCGAGCTGCGCCTCGCCCGCTACAACCCCGCCACCCTGGCCTGGGCGGCGATGACGGTGGACGCCGGCGAGGCCTTTGTTCCCGCCGAGGGCAGCACTGAGACCGCGGTCGACGCCAACACCGGGCTCTTCCCGAAGGTCGTGGTCTCGGCCGGCGTGGAGTACATCGTCTACTACGACAAGACCTTCGGCGATCTCAAGATGGCCTGGGGCCAGGCCGGCTCCTACACGATTGAGACCATTGACAGCGAGGGTGACGTTGGCCAGTGGCCGGATGTGCGGGTGGTCGATGGACAGATTGAGATCACCTACCATGACGTGAAAAACCAGGACCTCAAGTACGCGGTTGGCGTGCCGGGCTCCTGGACGATTGAGACCGCCGACACCGGCGCCTACGTCGGCGCCGACAGCGCGCTGTTCACCAGCGGGAGTTTTCCGGCGGTGGTCTACTTCGATGGCCAGCTCAAGGATATGCGGATGGCCTGGCGCGGCGCCAGCGGATGGGAGAACAAGCTCATCACCGACGATGGCGGTGAGGCGCTCGGCTTCTTCAACGACGTCATCGAGGTGGCCGGCCGTCACTACGCGGCTTGCTACAACTACACCAGCCACACCGTGTGGTTCCAGCCCCTGGACTGAGGCACGCGCATGAGCCTTCTCCTCTTCCTCTGGTCCGCGATGGCTGCCTGGGCGGGGACGCTCCGGGTCGAGGTCCTCGACATTGGGCAGGGCGACTCGATCCTGCTGCGGTCGCCCGCTGGGAAGGTGGTGTTGGTCGACGCGGGCGACGGCAAGGTCTCCGTGCCCGACCTGCTGCGGGCCCGCGGGGTGGATCACATCGATCTCATCATCGCCACCCACGCCCACGCCGATCACATCGGCGGGATGGACGAGGTGCTCGAAGCGGTGCCGGTCAAGCTCTATGTCGATCAGGACATGACCCACACCACCGCCACCTACGCCAAGGTGATGAAGCTGGTCGAGGGCAAGGGAATCACCTACAAGGCCGGCGTGGCCGGCGTCACCTTCAACCTCGACGACGGCATCCGCATCGAGCTGCTGAACCCCCAGCAGAAGAAGCTCTCCAACACCCGATCGGACTTGAACGCCAACTCTGTCGTGGCCCGGGTGACGCACGGTGAGAACTGTTTTTATCTGTCGGGCGACTCCGAGGCCGACACCGAAGAGCTGATGCTCCAAAAGGGCCTGCAGCCCTGCGCGGTCTACAAGGTGGCCCACCACGGCTCCCAATACTCCTCCACCGCCCCCTTCCTGGCGGCCTTGAAGCCAACAATCGCGCTGGTGTCGGCCGCTGAGGGCAACCACTACGGTCACCCCACGCCGGAGGCCTTGGAGCGCCTCAAGGCGGTGGGCGCCACGGTCTACCGCACCGATGAGGACGGCACCATCACCGTGGAGAGCAGCGGCAAGGGCGTGGTGGTCACCACCGAGCGCGGCGACCGCGGCAGCAAGCCCGTGGCGCCGCCAGCGCAGCCGCCGCTGGCCGAGGCCCCCTC
>JBEIQK010000121.1:0-12043 GCA_040376505.1 Alphaproteobacteria bacterium
CACCGCCGCCGCCGAAGCCGCCGCCAGGACGACCGCCGCCGCCGTAGCCGCCACCACCGCCGCCGAAGCCGCCGCCTTCACGGCGCTCGCCGAAGGGCCGGGGAGGACGATCTCCCATGGGACGATCACCCATCGGCCGGTCGCCCATCGGCCGGTCGGGACGGGGCGGACGAGGCCCACGGTCGCCGCCGCCAGGGCCGCCAGGTCCACCCGGGCCGCCTGGGCGCGGGCCGCGGTCCTGGGCCTCACGAACGGTGATGGGACGACCGCCGATGCGGTTGCCATCCATCTGGGCGACAGCCTTCTGCGCCTCATCGTCGTTGGCGAAAGACACGAAACCGAAGCCGCGGGAGCGGCCGGTCTCGCGATCGGTGATCACAGCTGCGTCTACCACCGTGCCGAAAGGCTCGAAGGCTTCGCGCAGGGCACGCTCGTCTGCGGCCCACGGAAGACCACCGACGAACAGCTTGTTGCCCATGTGTCTACTCTCTGAACACGAAACAGTTGAAGAGGTTTGAGTCTGAGGGTGGCTGGCCGTCGACCCCAGGGGTCTGGCGACTTCCGGCAGGCGGCTCCCTGGCAAAGGTGCCCAGGTCGCCCCGTCCGGACCTTACGTCCGGCGCACGTCACACACCGGGAGACGACCCCCCGGCCTTCTCGTTCTACCACCAGCGATCGCGCAAGTCGACGCAATTTGTCTGCCGCCCGGTCAAATTTACCGACCGGATGGGCCTGGGCGAGGGGCTCCCCCGGTGAGGGCGAAGAGGGCGCCGTCGGCCCGGGACTCGGTGACGTGGCCGATGAGCGCAGCGTCCTCGTCACCGGCGGCCCGCAGCGCTTCCACCAGGGCCGGGGCCTGGGCGTACGGCAGGCCCACCAGGAGGCCGCCGCAGGTCTGGGGGTCGAAGAGCAGGGGCAGGTGCGGGTGCTGGGCGAGGCCCCGCGGCAGAAAGAGCGCCTTACCGATGGCGGCGTTGGCGGCGTGGAGCGTGCTGCGCAGGCCTTTTTCGAGCAGTCGCACCGCGCCGGGCAGGGCGGGGAGGGCGTCGAGGTCGACCTCGGCGGCGCAGCCGCTGGCCCGCAGCAGCTCGCCCAGGTGGCCGGCGAGGCCGAAGCCGGTCACATCGGTGGCGGCGTGGAGGCGCACCCCCTCCAGGACGCTGGCCGCATCGGCGTTTCCGCGGACCATCCCCCCCAAGGCCGCCGCGAGGTCTCGGCCGCGGGCCCGCCCCTGCTGGTCGGCCGCCAGCACCACGCCGGTGCCCATGGCCCGGCTGAGCACCAGGGCGTCGCCGGGGCGCAGGCCCCCCTTGCCCAGGCGGCTCGGCGATTCGCCCAACACGGTGAAGCCCACGACGAGGCGCGGCCCGACGAGGCTGTGGCCGCCGAGGAGGGTGACCCCGGCAGCGTCGAGGGCGGCCCGCGCGCCGCTCATCACCTGAAAGAGGGCCTCGTCGGGGTGGCCCTCTTCGAGGGGCAGGGTCACCAGGGCCAGGGCGAAGCGCGGTCGGGCGCCCTTCGCCCAAAGGTCCGACAAGGCGTTCTGGGCGGCCAGGAGCCCGGCCAGGTAGGGGTCGTCGACCGGGGCGGGGAAGGCGTCGAGCGTGAGGCAGAGGTCGGCGCCGCCCCAGCGCACCGCCGCCACATCGTCGCGGCCCTCTACGCCGAGGAGCACGTCGGCGTCGGCCTTGGGGGCGGGCAGGCGCCCCAGCGCGCGGTGGAGGTCCTCGGCGCCGACCTTGGCTGCGCAGCCGCCGCAGACCATCTCGGTGGGCACCTCGGCGGGCATGCCCTGGGCGAAGGCGCTGGCCAGATCGCCCGCTTCGCTCAGCACCTGAAAGCGCGCCATGAAGCGGCGGTCGATCCAGTCCTTGAGGGCGAAGGCCCAGCGCCCGCGGGCGGCGAGGCCGTTGCGGGCGGCGATGGCGGTGCCGTCGCCGAGGTTGAAGAGGGCGAGGAAGTCGCGCTGGGGCCGGTAGTCCTCGGTGCGCCGGCCCATCAGGCGCGCCCGCAGGTTGGCCTCCAACACCGGCCCCTCCCGCACGGCGTAGACGCCGGCCCGCGGCTGCTCGGGCCAGGAGGCCAGGATGGCGCAGTCCCCGGCGGCGAAGAGGTCGTCATGGCCCAAAACGGAGAGGTCGTCGCGAACCTGGATGAAGCCGCGCCCGTCGGTGGGCAGGCCCGAGTCGAGGCCGAAGGGGTGCGCCATCGCCCCGGTCACCCAGAGCAGAAGCTGATGCGGGAATTGGCTCCCCGACGAGGTCGTCACCGAGGAGGGCCCGACAACCACCACCCGCTCGCCCAACACGAGGCGCACTCCACGGGCCGCCGCCGCCGCGCGCACCTGCCGGGCCGCCGCCGGCTGGCCGGCCAGGGGCTCGGGCTGGGCGGAGATCAGCGTGACCTCGGCCGGATGGCCCATCTTGCGTAGGCGGGCCTCGATGCAGAAGGCCAGCTCCACGCCCCCCGCGCCGGCCCCCACCACCACCGCCGCCACCGGCCCCGGCGGCAGGGCGGCGAGGCGGGCCTCCAGGCGCGCGACGAAGCGGCCGATCGGCCGGGTGGGCAGGGCAAAGGCCGCCACGTCGGGATCGAGGCCGCCCAGCACCGTGGAGCCGATGTTGAGGCTCAGCAGATCATAGGCGAGGGGGGGCCGACCGGGCAGGTGCAGGCGGCGGGCCCCGGCGTCGAGGTGGGTGGCCGGCGAGAGGATCAGCCGGGCCCGCGCCTTGCGTGCGAGGGGGACCAGGTCGATCTCCAAGGCCTCATCGGTATAGTCGCCGGCCACGCGCCCCGGCACCATCCCGCTGTAGGTGGCCACCGGGCGGTCGACCACGAGGCTCACCCGCACATCGGCCGGCAGGGGGGCCATCGCAAAGCGCCGCAGGAGCTGCACATGGCTGTGCCCGCCGCCCACCAGGATCAGCTCACGGGCGATCGGGGCCGGCAGGGTCATCATGGGGGGGCTCCTCCGGGGCGCCCTTCTCCTTACTTCGCGGCCGACCCCGCGCCGCACCTGGGTCGTCTCGTTAGCCGATGGCCTCGCTGGGAGGCTCCGCGATGTCCCTTGTCTTTCGCCGCGTGGCGGGCTCTTTTCATGTCGCGATCGAGTCCTTCGAAGTTCTCGCTGCGGCGGTGGAGATGCCCGAGGCCCACTGGATCGCCATGGCCGCCCCCATCGATGGGCTGGCCTGTGACCCGGCCTTTCTCCGGCACCTCGACCGCGAGCGGCGCGGCCGGGTACGGGCCAGCGACCTAAAGGCGGCGGTGGCCTGGACCCGCGCGCGCCTCGCCGACGCCCGCGGCTGCGTGCCGGGCGCTGATCGTCTCGTGCTGACGCACATCAGCGCCCAGGCCGCCCCCCTGCGAGACGCCGCCACCGCGATCCTGGCCGGCCTCGGCGCGCCGAGCGAGGCCATCGACCTCGCCACGCTGCGGGCCAGCAAGGCCGCCCTGCTGCGCACCAGCCAGAACGGCGACGGCGTGGTCCCGCTCTGCGCCCTCGACGAGGATCCCGGCCTCGCCAGCCTCGTCCCCTCGATCTGGACGGTGGTGCCGCCGGTGACCGATGCCTGCGGCGAGCCCGGCGTCAACGCCGCCAGCATCGAGGCCTTCCGCGCCGCCCGCGCCGAGGCCCTCGCCTACCTCTCGGGCCGGGCCGATGCCCTTCGCTGGGGGCCCGACAGCTACGCCCTGGCCGAGCGCCTCCTGGCCCTGGCGCCGCGCCTGCGCGAGCTCTTCCTGCTCTGCGCGGTGGCGGCCACCCAGCCCGGCATGTCCCTGGGCACCCTGGGCGCCGAGGAGGTCCTGGCCCTGCGCGGCCAGCCCGACCGCCTGCGGACGGCCTTGGAGCGCCTGCCCCTGGCCATCCCCAATGCCGAACGCCGCCTGCGCCGCGCCGATCTCCTGCCGGGGCTCTTCTTCGACGAGCTGGCCCAACTGTGGGATGCCCTGCTGGGCGCCCATGCCGAGCCCGAGGGCCTCTCCGAGGCCGCCGTGGAGCGCCTGATCGCCGAGGCCGAAGCCCTGTGGCAGGACGCCCAACGGGCCGCCGCCCTGCCGGCGCTGGCGCTCGGAGAGGCCGCCCTGCGCGCCATCGAGCCCGCGGCCGAGGACGCCCTCCTCGCCCGCTGCGCCGCCGATGAGCAGATCGGCCTCGCCCTGGCCCAGGTCGACGAGCTGGAGAAGCTGGCGCTCTTTCAGCGCTGGCTCTTCTCCTTTGCCAACAACTTCGTGTCGATGCCCGACGTCTATGTGGCCGGCCGGCGCGCCCTCTTCGAGCAGGGGACCCTCGTGCTCGGCGGGCGCAACTTCTCCTTTTCGGTGCGGGTCACCGATCGGCCCACCCACGCGGCGGTGGCCGCCGAGAGCCTGATGTACCTGCTCTATGTGCGGGTCCAGGGGGCCACCACGGCCCAGGGCTACGAGGTGGCCGTGCCGGTTACCAATGGCACCGCCGAGGGGCTCTTCGTCGGCAAGCGCGGCCTCTTCTTTGATCGCGAAGGCGTCGAGCACGACGCCATGGTGGTGCAGATCCTGCCGAACCCGATCAGCCTGCGCGAGGCGATGTTTCAGCCCTTCACCCGCATCGGCCGGATGATCACCGCCCGCTTCGAGCGCTGGGCCGCCAGCGCCGACGCCGAGTTTGAAGGCAAGCTGACCTCCAGCCTCGATCAGACCGAGGCCACCGCCAAGGCCGCCGCCGCCGCGGCCGAAGCGCCCCCCTCTGCGCCCGTCGCACCGGCCGCCGCCCCACCCGCCCCCGAGGCCCCGGCCAGCCAGGCCCAGAGCAGCCTCGCCACCTTCACTGGCCTCACGATGGCGCTGGCCTTCATCGGCTCCACCGGCGCCCTGGTCTTCTCCAAGGTCGCCGAGATGGGGCCGCTCGGCACGCTCCAGGCGGTCATTGCGCTGCTCTGCGCGGTGATGGCCCCCTTCGCCATCCTCGCCGCCTTGAAGCTGCGGCGGCGCAATGTCGCCGGGCTCCTCGAAGCGGGGGGCTGGGCCATGAACGAGCGGCTCCTGCTGCGCCGCGAGCTGGCCCCCCTCTTCACGCGCCGCCCCCCTCGGCCGCCGGGTAGCAGCCTGCGCTGGGCCGACGAGATCGACCCCGACATGGTGACCCCGGTCGAAGACGAGCAGCCCGGCGCCTCCAATCCCCTGGGCTGCCTCGTGCTGGCCCTGGTGGCGCTCTTCGCGGTGGTCGGCTTTCTCAGCTCGCCGGCCGGGTCGGCCCTGCGTGGCGTGCTCGAAGAGGCTGGGCTCCCCCTGCCCGACCCGATAAGCGACGCCCAACCTGTGGAGCCCTGATGCGCCGACTGTTGCTCACCCTCTGGCGTGGCTGGAAGCGAGCCCTGCATGGGCTCAACGGCGCCATCAGCGCGGTGTTGATGACCGTGGTGTACTGGACGGCGGTGGCCCCGGTCGCCCTGGTGATGCGGGCCACCCAGGGCGACATCATGGACCGCGCCTTGGGCCCCCGGGGTGGGGCCACGGCCTGGCTGCCGCCCCGCAGCGGGCGGCAGGATGTGCGCCGCTCCCAGCGCCCCTACTGAGGCCGCTTAGATCACGGTGTAGATGAAGGGCAGCACCGGGCTCGACTCGGCGAAGAGGATGAAGGCGACCATCGCGCCCAGGACGATGATGATCGGGGTCATCCACCAGGCCTTGTTGTAGCGGATGAAGTCGACGAACTCGCGCGCGATGCTCTGGCGCTCGACGGGGATCTGCTCGGAGTCGGACACGAGGCCTCCAGGGCGGTGGGTGTGCGGGCTCATAGCGCGTTGTAGGGGCCCTGGCAGAAGCCGCCTTGCAGCGGGGCGACCGGCACATCCCCGTCGGGGCCGCAGCGCCAGTCGATCACCCAGTCGCCCGACGGCGCCTCGCTCGGCCGCACGCTCCAGCCGTCGAGGCCGGCCCGCCGCAGCGCTGCCGGCAGGTGGTCGATCCAGGGGTGGGTGGTCTGTACCGCGCAGGGGATCTCCGGCCCGCCGATCACCACCAACTCGCCGGTGGGCAGGGGGCGCAGGGCCTCGATGATCGCGCCTACGCCGAGATCATCATCGATCGGCGGGCGAATCCAGTCCTGGGGGCAGCGCGGATCGACCGCCCGCAGCAGATCGGGTTGGGGCAAGGGGAGGAGCGAAGCGCCGATCAGCCACAGCCCGCCGCCGCCCAGGAGCAGGGCCTCCATCCGGCGCCCCGGGGCTGTAGCGATCAGCAGGGCCAGGGCCGGGCTCAAGGGGGCCAGCAGGCGCGGGTACTTCTTGGGCACCAGCGTGAGGATGAGCCCGCCGCCGAGCAGAACGACGAGGCCCAGCCGCCGCAGCGCCCGGGTGGAGGCCTGGCCCCGCCGCCCCAGCAGCGCCCCCGCCGCGAGGAGGCACAGCGGCGGCCCGCCGACCTCCAGGCCCATCACCAGCGGGTAGTAGGCGAGCTGCGCCCCAAGTCCCGCCGCCGCCCCCGCCACGCTCGCCTCTGCGTAGGCCGCCTGATCGGCGAGGTGCCCGGCGTACCAGGGCCCGGCGACGAGGGCGGCCACACCGAGGCTCCCGACGATCCGGCCACCCAGGGCGAGGGCCGCCAAAACCAGGATCGGCAGGGCGTAGAGGCCCACCGTCTGCTTCACCAGCAGGCCCAGCCCCAGGACGAGGCCCAGGCCCAACGCCGCCGCCCAACCGGGCCGCTTTTGCGCATGCACCAGCGCGAAGATCAGCGCCGCCACACCAAAAACGACGAGCCCCTCGGGCATGAAGTGGCGGGCGAGGCCGTTTCCCAAGGGGAGCAACAAGGCCGCGAGCCCCGCCGCGCGCGCCGCTGCCGCCGGCTCGGGCGAGCGTTGGGCCGCCGCCCGGGCGATCAGCGCCGCCGCCAGCAAAAAGGGCAGCAGGCCCAGCCCTCGCAGGCCCAGGCTGCCCGGATCGGCCACCCCGCTGGCCCACCAGCCCATCCCCACCCAAGCGGCGTACAGCGGCGGGTACTCGCCATAGTCGCCCCAAAGCGCCCCGCCGAAGAAGTCGACCCAGCGCCCCTCGTGGAGGAGCTGGGCGAAGAGCTCGGCGGCGCCCACATGGCCCTCTTCGTCGCCATCGCGCAGGACGTGGTCTTGGGAGAGCCAGGCGAGGCTGCCCAGCAGCCAGAGGCTTGTCCACAGCAGGGGTCCCGGCCCTGTGGACAAGCTGTGGAAAAGTCCCGCCGGCCGATCGACCTGTGGATCCCGTGCTTCAGCCGATCCACTCTGCTGGTCGGCCTTCTCGGCGCGATCGCTCACACCGACCCCGCCGCCAGAAATGTCCACAGGCCCAGGCCGACGATCAGCGGGAGGCCGACGCGGATCGGCGTCTGGTCGCTGCTCGCGGCGGCCGCCACGACCATCGGCCCTGTCAAGGCCATGAGCGGCAGAAAGTAGTGGGTCGGGTGGTGGTCGACCGTGCAGAGCAGGGCGCTGTAGGCGAGGGCCCCGATCAGAAGCCCGCGGAGCTGCTGGCGCGCCGGGCTCGGCTTCGCCAGCAGGGCCGCCCCCAGAGCCACCGCGAGGCCCCCGCCGCTGTAGCGCAGCCACAGCGCGTAGAACTCCGGGATGCGCGGCAGCAGCGAGCTCGCCGCGTAGTCGTCATGCCAGTGCTCGGGGAAGGTCTCGAAGTAGAGGATGAAGGAGAGGTCCTCCGCCTCCCCCACCGCGACAAGGCCGATGGCCACGAGCACACCGATGCCCACCGCCCCCCAGAGGCGCAGCAGGGCCGGCCGCGGATCGAGCCGGGCCGAGAGCGCCCCGCCCAGCGCGAGGAGGGTCACCACCACCGTGCCCGGCCAGCGCAGGGCCTGGGCCCAGACCCCCAGGGCGCCGAGCGCGTTGGCGTCGCGCTCCACCAGGGCGATGGCGCAGGCCAGCACGGCCCCGGCGAAGAGGTTGTCGGGGAAGTTCGCGCTGGCCGGCTCCAACATCAGCAGGCCGTGGGCGGCGACGAAGCCGGCCGGCAGCACAAAGGCGCCGAGGGGCGCGCCGGGGGCGATCAGGCTGGCGAGGCGCACGGCGTGCAGGCCCACAAAGCCAACCACCCACAGAAAGAGGAGGTTCGCCGCTGGCATGTCGAGGCCGAGGTAGACCGTCGCCGTGGAGAGCAGGGGGCTCCAGCCGGGGGGCTGGTTCCACACAAAGCGGCGCCACTCCAAGAACTCGCTGGCCCAGTCGAGGTTTTCGACCTGGTTCAAGAGCTGGTAGTAGTGCGTGAAGCGCAGCTCACCGCTGGCGTGGGCCGACCAGACCGCCTCGGTGCCGGGCAGCAGGTAGACCGCGTCGCCGGTGGTCTCGATCGGCAGCGATCCGCCGGCGGGCAGGTCGACCTCCACGGCCAAGGCCACCGCCCCCCGGTCGAGGTAGCGGCGCACCGGGCCCTCCTCCTCCGACTCGGCGACGTCGCGGCGGATCGTGGCCTCCTGCTCGCCGATCCGCAGCGTGGCGCCCTCGGGGCCGCGGACCACCACCAGGATGCGCCCGGCGGCGGCTTCTTCGGCGCGCAGGGTGGTGGGCCCCGCGCCGGGCACCAGGGCCAGGGCGCCGGCCTCGGGCCAGCCGATCGGCAGCACTTCTGCCCAACCCGTCCCGGCGCCGATGGGCAAGGTGGGGTGCCCCTCTTCGTCGGCGGTGGGGTGAAACCAGTAGGCGTCGAGCGGCCGGCCGATGTCGGCCTGGCGCCAGAGCAGCAGGCCAAAGACGGCGATCACCACGGCGCCAGCGCCGATCAGCTCCCGCCGGGGGGTGGGCGGCCGGGCGGTGGTGCGGCGGCCGAGGAGCAGGCCCAACACCGTCCAGCCGGCGGCGAGGCCGAAGAGGGCCCAGGCCCGATCGGCCTCCCCGACACCCGCCTCGCGGATCAGCGCCACATCCAGCCAGGTGAGGGCGGCGCCGATCCAGCCGGCGTCGAGCACGCGCTGGAGCCCCGAGCCGGGCCGATCGCCGCGCAGGGCGCAGGCAAAGCCGAGGCCGGGGGCCCAAAGCACGGCCGGGAGCACGATCAGCGCGGTGAGGCCGGTCGGCGCGCCCAGCAGCAGCACCGCGGCGGCGAGGATCAGCAGGGCGAGGGCGATCATGGCTGGCTCCGGCGCCACTCGACCGTGGCGGCGAGGCCCTGATCGAGGGGCGGATTGGGCAGCGGCCCCCATAGGGCGCTGGCGCGGCGCGGATCGGCGCAGAAGAGCGGCACCTCGCCGGCCCGGCGGGGCAGGGCGCCGACGCCGATCAAGGCGGGATCGGCCTCGCAGAGGGCAAAGACCTGTTCTACCACCGACCGCACCGAGGCCTGGGGCCCGCCGCCGAGGTTGAGCAGGGCGCCGCGGCAGCGCGGGTCGACCAGGGCCCAGAGCAGGCCCTCGGCCAGGGCGTAGACCTCGTTCCACTCGCGGATCTGGGCCCCGTCGGTCATCGGGAAGGGGCGGCCGGCCAGAGCGGCCTCCATCGCGGCGGCGATTACGCTGCTGCGGTCAAAAGGCCCATAGGCGCGAAAGGGGCGCACCACCGTGGCGTCGAGGCCGGCGACGCGGGCCGCCATCAGGGTCCAGTCGGTCGCCGCGGCCTTCATCGCCGAGTAGGGCGAGACCGGGGCGGCGGGCTGATCTTCGGCGAAGGGGGCGGGGTTGTCGCCATACTCTTCGCAGGTGCCGGCCACCACGAGGCGGGCCCCTACATTGAGGGCCCCAGCGCAGACCGCGACGGTGGCGTCGAGGATGCCGCGCCGGAGCCGATCGTAGAGGTCGAGGCGCCGATCGACCTGCACGGGGGCGGCGAGGTGCAGGATGTAGCGCGGGCGCAGGCGGCCGATCAGCTCGGCGGCGTCGTCGGGCAGGGAGGCGGGCCAGGCGGCGGCGAGGCCCGCCGGCGGGGCCCGGTAGAGGTAGGTGCCATGCACCTCGGCGCCGGCCTCGGCGAGGAGCTGCGCGGCGGCGCGGCCAAGGAAGCCCGAGGCCCCGGTGACCAGCACCCGGGCGCCAAAGAGGGGCAGCAGCGATGGGGGGCTCGGCGACATGGGGCCTGGGGCGCGTCGAGACGGGGCGCGCCGCGGTACAGTATGCCATGCGCTCTGTTTTGACCCTCACCCTCAGCCTCCTCCTCGGGGCCTGCAGCTTCAACGCCAGCACCGAGGTCCTCGGCAAGGAGGGCGACACCGGTCTCCCCGACGAGGGGGAGGGCGGGGACGCCGCCGCGGGCGGTGAGGCCGGCGGCGATTCGGGCGGCGGCGGCGACGAAGGCGGAGCGCCCGACCCCGAGGCCACCGACGACGATGGCGACGGCTTCTCCGAGCAGGAGGGCGACTGCGCCGACGCCGACCCGGCCGTCGGCCCCGGCCAGGACGACCGCTGCGACGGCCTCGATCAGGACTGCGACGGCCGGGTCGATGAAGACGCCTGGATGGACGATCCCGGCGAGCCCGACGACCTCAACCCCATCGACCTGGGCAGCGTCGCCGAAGACGCGCCGGTGCGCGGCGAAGGCCGGCTGTGGAGCGACGAAGACACCGATCGCTACCTCTTCACCTTCACCGACGGCCTGTTCGACTTCTACACCCTCTACGTCAAGCTCGACGGCATCCCCGCCGGGGCCACCTACCGGCTGCGGGTGGAAGACCCCGACAGCGGCGATGTCCTCTTCGCCGAAGAAGGTGCCGGCGAGATCAACGCCGAGTTGGGCGACGGCCTGCTCTCGGCCGCCAGCGCGCTGCATGTGGTGGTGGATGGCATCGACGGGGTGGACTGCGGCGCGGAGTACGCCGTGGAGGTCACTTTCGCCGATCTTTGGCCTTGGTAGCGCCCTCCATCCCCGGGATGTGGGCCAGCACGCGGGGCACCACCCAGCGGATGAAGACGTCGGAGAGCCGGCGATCGGGGTCGGCCCCGCGCAGGGCGCGCAGCTCCTCCAAGCCGCGGGCGAAGGCGGCCTGCACCTCTTCGCGGAGCTGGGTTGCGGCCTCATCGCCCTCGTCGCCGCCGTAGCGCCGGGTGTCGATCGGCGCGCCGAGGTGAAAGTAGAGGCGCTGCAGCGAGGGGGTGCCCAGCGGGCCGCGGCCCTTGGCCAGGGGCGGCACGATGTCGGCGGGGACCTTGAGCCCGCGCAGGAGGCTGCCCAGGAAGGGGCTCTGGCGCAGCTCCTCGCTGTCGCGCACCACCTCGAAGACCTCGTCGGCGCCAAGCGCTGCGAAGGGCAGGATCGGCACCCCATGGCGGATGGCCATCCGGGCAAAGCCGAGGCGGTCGCCCCAGACGAGCTGGTACTCCTCGCCCTTGCGCTTGAAGGCCTCGCGCGAGCCGCCGGGGAAGACCATCACGCGCTGGCCGCTCTCAAAGAGCGCGGCGAGGTTCTCGCGGGTGCCATCGACCACGCCATAGGTGGTCACCAGCTCCGACCAGCCCGGGATGCTCCAGTGTTCGTGGTGGCCCAGGGTGCGGGGCCAGGCGCCATGCTGCTTCCAGAAGTGCACCAGCAGGTGCGGCGCGTCGACCACGCCAAAGAGCGTGTGGTTGCCCACCAGCAGCAGGGGCCCCTCTTTGGGCACCCGCTCATCGCCCACAAAGACCGGGCGGCTGATCGAGCGCAGGGGCTCCAGGGCGGCGGCGAGGCGCTCCAGGGCGGCGGGATCGGGCAAGGGCGGCAGGGACATGGTCACCGGGGCAGGGCGGCGGCGCCCTTGAGCAGGAGCAGGCGGGCGGCGCGGAGGCGGGCGGTGGCGGCGAGCCAGCGCAGCAAGGTGGCGATCTGGGTGTCGGCCTCGGGATCTTCGTTGGCTGCGCGCCGAGCCGCCTCGTCGCCGGCAGCCCGGGTGGCCCAGGCCCGGCTGAGCACCCGGGCGGCCACCGGATCGAGGCCCTGGGCCGGCGTCCAGACGCGGGGCAGGCCGTCGGGGCTGGCGGCGACCCCACCGTAGACCCCCCGCGGCGTCCGAGCGCACCCAGACCGCCTCGCGGCCCCCCCGCAGGGCCGCGGTGAGGCGCGGCGGCGGGCAGCGCAGGCCCTCCACCGCGGCGAGCAGGGCGAGGTGGCGGCGCTGGTGGG
>JBEIQK010000261.1:0-8027 GCA_040376505.1 Alphaproteobacteria bacterium
CAAATCAGGTTCCTCGAGCGCCGCTCTGGGGCTGACTTACAATCTGGCGGGTTCCGGGGCTGACTACGATGCCATCGCCTATTCTCGGGTTGGCGGGGCGCACTTCGGCAAGGCCAGCTTGAACCTGATCCGCGAGCAGCGCTTGCCCGCGGGCTACTCGGCGCTCTTGCGCTCGGGCGGACAAATCGCCACCGGGCCGCTCCTCTTCAACGAACAGTTTGCCGTGGGCGGTATGAACACAGTCCGTGGGTATTTTGAGGGCGATTCGGTGGCCGACGCCGGTTGGAACGTCAGCGGCGAACTCCGGACTCCTCAGTGGGCGCTCCGAGTGCCGGTCGCTGACACCACCACGCCGCAGACCGCAGCGGCGAAGCCGACCGTGGCGGCGACGGTCACGATGCCCTGCCGGTGGGGGTGCGACGAGGACGCACCGACCACGGCCATGGTCTCGCCCAGCCCGGCGCGCACCAGACCCTCGACCACCAGGGCCAGCGACTGCACCGTGGTGCCCTCGATCTCCGGGGCCCGCACGGTGAAGGTGAAGCTGCCGGTGCCCCCAGGGGCCACGTCGCCGCTCGGGTGGGCGAGGCGGGAGGGCGAGGGCCAGCTCTCGTGGGCCAGCGCCGAGGCGCTGTCGCGGGGCGAGGTGCCGAGCGCCGTGTTGGCGGTCCAGGTGGAGGTGCCGTCGTTGCGCAGCTCCACGGTGAAGCTGCGCTCCTCGCCCGGCGCCATCACCACCGCCGCATCTCCCGGAAAGGTCGATGAGACCAGCGTGGCCTGAAAGGGCGCCGTCTCGGCCCGCAGCTCGTCGAGGCGGGCGTAGATGAGGTCGCCCGGGCAGGCCGTGGAGTTGTCGGGCCAGTCCCGGTGGCCGCGCATCGTGTCGCTGTCGGTGACGAAGTCGTGCTCGTCGGCCAGGGTCTGGATCAGCAGCCGGGCGCTCACCATCAGGTTGTCGTCGGGCGTGTCGTAGTCGGTGCCGCAGCCACCGCTGTCGTAGCAGCCGAGGAAGCAGACGGCGATGTTGCCATCGTTGTTGTCGCCGCCGGTGGCCCCACTGTAGTAGATGAGCTGCCGGCCCTCCCACAGCGTGCCATCGTAGCCCACCAGGAACTGGTAGGGGATGTCGCAGTATTCGCCGCTCATCGCGTAGGCCTGCAGCGCCTGCACGGCCCCCTGAACGGTGCCGCCGTAGGTCTGGCCACCCGCGGTGTGGTGAATGGCCATTCGATACCATTCCGACTCGGTGGTGGTGCAGTCGGTGGGGTCGGCCCCCCAGGTGTCGCGGTCGATCACGCCGATGGCGCGCTGCACATCGGAGAGGGAGGTCGCCGGCGGAGGGGTGAGGTCGCCTGGGCTGCGGCGCGGCTCGCCCACCGGCTCCATCAGCTCATAGGAGAGCGCGGTGATGGCCTCGCCGTCGGTGATGCGCACCTGGACGCCCGCGTAGACCTCATCGAGATCGGCGGCGTACACGCGGGCCTCGTCGCCGACCCAGCGCTGGGCCGCCGGCACCCAGGGCCCCCGGGCGCCGTTCTGGGCCACGCCCCGGGCCTCCAACACCATCGGCGAGGCCGGATCGACCTCCACCAGGGCCAGGAAGCGCCGCCCCGGCGCCTCGGCGGCGGTCACCGGCGACAGCATCTGCCCGCCCGGCTGCCGCCAGACGCCCTGCAGCTCCACCCCCTCCACCCGCAAGGTGGGCAGCACGTGGAGCGGATCGTCGAGCTCCAGGGCCAGGGCAGGTGCGAGGAAGAAGAGCAGCATGGCAGCCTCCAGGCCCCCAGCCTACCACGGCGGCGGCCCCCTCCCAGGCGCGCAGACGGTTACACGGCTCGGCGATGCAGTACCGACCCGAGAACCCCCTGATCATCCAGTCCGACCTCACCCTCCTTTTGGAGACGATGGGGCCCCACTTCACCGAGGCGCGCGACGCCCTCGCTCGCTTCGCCGAGCTGGTGAAGAGCCCGGAGTATGTGCACACCTGGCGCATCTCGCCGCTGTCGCTGTGGAACGCCGCCTCGGCCGGCGGCACGGTCGAGGGCGTGGTGGAGACCCTGCAGCGCTTCGCCAAGTACGACGTGCCGCCCAATGTGCCGGTGTGGGTGCGCGAGACGATGTCGCGCTACGGCCGCATCCAGATGCTGCCCGACAGCCGCGGCGTGCTGCTGGTCTGCGTCGACGCCCCGCTGGCCACCCACATCAGCAAGCTCAAGGGCGTAAAAGACCTCATCGCCGAGCAGCTCAGCCCCACCACCCTGCTCATCCCCACCCTCAACCGCGGGCTGTTGAAGCAGCTCCTCGTCGGCCACGGCCACCCCGTCAAGGACCTCGCCGGCTTCATCGACGGCGACAAGCTCGACATGGCGGTGCGCGAGGTCCGCCTCGCCGGCAAGCCCTGGGGGCCGCGCGCCTACCAGCATGAGGCCGCCCAGGCCTTCCTCGCCGGGCCCGACAACGGCGGCGAGGGCGGCTCGGGCGTGGTGGTGCTGCCCTGCGGCGCCGGCAAGACCATCGTCGGCATCCAGGCGATGGTGCGCCTGGGCATGCGCACCCTGATCCTGTGCACCAACGTGACGGCCCTGCGCCAGTGGCGCGACGAGATCCTTGACAAGACCACGCTCTCCGAGGAGGAGGTGGGTGAGTTTTCGGGCGAGCGCAAAGAGGTCAAGCCCGTCACGCTGACCACCTACCAGATGCTCACCTGGCGCAAAACCAAAGACGCCGCCTTCGTCAACATGTCGCTCTTCGACATGGAGCGCTGGGGGCTCGTCATCTACGACGAGGTCCACCTGCTTCCGGCGCCGATCTTCCGCACCGTGGCCCAACTCCAGGCCAAGCGGCGCCTGGGCCTCACCGCGACGCTGGTGCGCGAAGATGGGCTGGAGGGCGATGTCTTCGCCCTCATCGGCCCGAAGCGCTTTGACGTGCCCTGGCGCGACCTCGAGCACCAGGGCTGGATCGCCGCCGCCAAGTGCTGCGAAGTGCGCGTCGATCTGGCCACCGAGGACCGCTACCGCTACGCCGTGGCCGACGACAAAGAGAAGTTCCGCATGGCCAGCACCAACGCCCGCAAGGCCGAGGTGGCCTGGGGGATCATCGAGCGCCACCCCGGCGCCCGCGTGCTGGTGATCGGCATGTACGTCGACCAGCTCAAGGATCTGTCCGAGCGCTGGGGCGTGCCCCTGATCACCGGCGAGACCCGCCAGAAGGCCCGCGACGAGCTGTACGCCCGCTTTCGCACCGGCGACCTGCGGGTACTGATCCTGTCGCGGGTGGGCAATTTCTCGGTGGACCTGCCCGACGCCAATGTCGCCATCCAGGTCTCGGGCACCTGGGGCAGCCGCCAGGAAGAGGCCCAGCGCCTCGGCCGGGTGCTGCGGCCCAAGTCCGACGGCAACGTGGCCTGGTTCTACAGCATCGTCAGCCGCGACACCACCGAGCAGGAGTTCGGCGAGAAGCGCCAGCTCTTCCTCACCGAGCAGGGCTACGCCTACGACATCGAGATCGTGCCATGAATGAGGTCATCGTTCACCGCAACGTGGCGCTGCTCAACCTGAGCGACGCCCGCTTCGTCGCCCATGTGCGCAGCCTGCTGCCGCTTGACGAGTATGTGCTGGCCACCGTCTCCGACCACGAGTTTGTGGTGGATCCCGCCCGCCTCGCCGAGCTGAACGCCGCGCTCACCAACAAGGGGCTCAACCCCCTGCACAAAAAGCTGCGAGAGGGCTGAGCCATGGCGCCCCTCACCCGCTGGGAGCGGCTGATGGTCTTCTACGCCGCCAGCCATCAACATCCGGTCAACATCGCCATTCATGTGGTCTGTGTACCCATCATCCTGTTTGGCGCCACCGTGCCGCTGGGCTGGCTGCCCTTGGGTTCGAGCGGGCTGACCGCGGCCCACGTCTTCCTCGCGCTGGCGGCGGTGGGCTACGCCCTGCTCGACTGGGGGCTCGCCCTCGGGCTGCTCCCCGTGCTGGCGCTCATCGGGGTCGGTGTGCAGGCCGTCGCCGGGCTGCCGGGCACCACCGCCGCCCTCATCGGGGCCGGCACCTTCCTCGGCGGCTACCTCGCTCAATTCGTCGGCCACGCGATTGAGGGCAAAAAGCCGGCGCTCTTCGATAATTTCCTGCTGGCCCAGGTCTCGGCGCCGCTCTTTGTGGTGGCCGAGGTCGCCCAGAAGCTCGGCCTGCGCAAAGCGCTCTTCGCCAGGGTTGAGGCCGAGCTTTCGCGATAGACCGGTAACCGGTGCGGCCGGGGGCAACGCAAGCACGTCGCTTCTCCGAAATTTCTGGCATTTCTGGCGACACAATCAACGAAGATCAAGCCTTTGGACACCTTGCCTTGACGCCACGGCGGTTCGAGATAATCTCCCGTATATTCTAAATCGAGCGCATCTTCGGACCGCTCCAATGATCCGCAACGTGCCCAGAGGGGATTGTTCATGCGTCTGTATGTCCATTCGGCATCCTACAACGCGCGGCGCGCCCGCGCAGTCGTGCACCATCTCCAGCTCCCGGTGCAGTTCGTCACCTGTGACCTGATGTCGGGAGCGCAGCAGCGACCCGAATTCCTCGCGCTCAACCCCAACGGAAAGGTCCCCGTCCTGGTAGACGGTGACTTCGTCCTTTGGGAGTCCATGGCCATCCTCCAATATCTGGCCGGACAGACCCCCAACGACCTCTGGCCGAACGACGCCCGCGCCCGGGCCGACATCACCCGCTGGCAGGCCTGGGATCTCGCGCAGTACGGCCGATGCGCCGATGTCTTCCTCTTCGAAAACGTGCTGAAAGGACTGTTCGGCCTCGGCCCGCCCAGCCCCGAGGCCTTGGCGCAGGCCATCCACCGCATTCGCGGCCACCTCGCGGTCCTCGATCAGCACCTCGCCCATCGAGCCTGGGTCTGTGGCGACACCCTCACCCTGGCAGACTTCTCCCTGGCGGCCTCTCACGAGACTGCGCTGGCGGCCGGCGCCCCCGTCGATGACGCGCCCCACGTCCGCCGCTGGATTGAAACCGTTCAGGCGCTGCCCAGTTGGCGGGCCGCGAAAGAGTAGCGAGGGCGACTACTGCGTCGCCACCCGCTGACCGTCTCCCCTGGTGTTGCCAACGCCCCCGCGGGCCCCTGGACGACCATGTCCTCTGTACCCGAGCCCCTGTCTACGCCGCCCGAACTCGATGAGGTCGAGTGGGAGGACACCTCCACCGGCCCGCTGGCACCGGCGCGACCCGCCCAGCGCCCCTGGAAGATCCTTGTCGTGGACGATGACGAGTCGGTGCTCCAGATCACCGCCCTGGTCCTGGCCGACCTGACCTTTCGCGGCCGGCCGGTGGAGCTGGTGGAGCGGCGCTCCGGCGAGGCCGCCCTGCAGACCCTTCGGGCCGACCCGGAGATCGCGCTGGTGCTCCTCGATGTGGTGATGGAGTCCACCGACGCTGGCCTGCGCACCGTCAAGGCGATCCGCGAGGAGATGCAGAACTCTGCCGTGCGCATCGTGCTGCGCACCGGCCAGCCCGGCTCGGCCCCCGAGCGCGACGTGGTGATGCTCTATGAGATCGATGGCTACGAGCTGAAGACCGGCCTCACCTCGCAGAGCCTGCTGACGGTGGTGGTGTCGGCCCTGCGGGCCTACGACCTCATCCGCACGATGGAGCGCAGCCGCCAGGGGCTCGAGCTGATCGTCAACGCCACCGCCGAGCTGTCGCAGCGCCGCTCGCTGCGCACCTTCGCCTCGGGGGTGCTCACCCAGCTTCAGGCGATGATCGGCCAGTGCTGCGACGGGCTCTTCTGCGCCCACGCCCCGCGCGCCCACAGCGAGGCCGACCCGGGCTGGGAGGTGCTGGCCGGCAGCGGGCGCTACGCCAACTGGACCGGCCAGCGCCTCGACGAGGCCGATCCCAGCGGCAGCTTCGGTCGCCTGCTGGCGGTGCAGCCTGACGCGGCCTTCTCGTCCGCCGATCGCGGCTCGGTGATCGCCCTGCACACGCCGATGCGCAAGGGGGCGGTGATCTGGATCGACTCGGTGCTCGAGCTGGAGCCCATCCACCGGCAGCTGGTCGAGGTCTTCTGCGCCAAAATCTCGGTGGCCTTCACCAATGTCCACCTCCTGGAGCAGCTCCGCAAGTCCCAGCAGGCCACCGTCGTCGCCTTGGCCGATCTGGCCGAGTTCCGCGACACCGACACCGGCGAGCACGTGCTCCGCGTGGCCCGCATGACCGATCTCATCGCCCGCGACCTCTGGCGGCGCGGCGTCTTTCACGCTGAGCTCGATGAGCTGCTGGTCGAGCAGATCGGCCTCGCCAGCATGCTCCACGACGTGGGCAAGGTCTCGATCCCCGACGCGGTGCTGCTCAAGCCGATGGGCCTCAACCCCACCGAGCGCGCCCAGATGGAGACCCACGCCGCGGTCGGGGCCCGCATCCTCAACCGCGCCGATCAGATGGTGGGGGATCAGACCTACATCACCGTGGCCACGGACATCGCCGCATCGCACCACGAGCACTACGATGGCGCCGGCTACCCCCGCGGCCTGCGCGGCGTTGAGATCCCGCTCTCGGCGCGCATCACCGCCGTGGCCGATGTCTTCGACGCGCTCAGCCACGATCGGCCCTACAAGAAGGCCTGGCCCCGCTCCGAGGCCCGCGACTACATCGTCGCCCGCTCGGGCAGCCAGTTCGATCCCGAGGTGGTCACCTCCTTTGTTCGGGTGCTCGACGTCGTCGCCGCACGAGGCACCGACCTGGCCAACATCTTTGACGACCCCATCCTGGTCTGACACCCATGCGACTGGGTCTGTTTACCGACGATGACGAGGCCTTTGAGGGGCTGCGCGCGGCGCTCCTGGCGCGCGACCCGCCCTTGGTGCTCTTTCGGGCCCGCACCCTCCTGGAGCCCGCGCTGCTGCTGCTCGTCGACGAGGCGCTCCGTCCCAGTCGCCCGGCTCTGCCGCCCCAGCGCGAGGGGCTCCTGGCCTGGCTGCCGCGGGCTCCCGGCCCCACCCGCTTTCACGAAGACGCCCTCGACGCGGCCCTGGCCGAGGCCCGCCGCGCGGTGAAGCGCCGACCGGGCATCGCCGCTGCCGACCACCACCAGCGCAGCGTACAGCGCATCCTTGAGCTGTCGACCGAGTCGGTGGAGATCACCGACACAGCCGTGCGGCTGCTCTACGCCAACCCCGCATTTGAACAGATCACCGGCTGGCCCCTCGAAGACGCCGTGGGCCACCCCACGGGCGAGCTCTTCCGGGCCGGCACCCACGACCCCTCCTACTACGCCGAGATCCTGCGGGTCTTGCGCGCCGGCCAGGTCTGGCGAGGCCCCCTGATCGGGCGTCGCCGCGACGGCGAGCTGTCCTTTCAGGAGGCCACGCTGGCGCCGGTGCTCAACGACGAGGGCGTGGTGCTCGGCTTTGTCGCCATCAAGCGCGACGTGGCCCGCGACACCCTGGCCCAGCAGGCCCTGGCGAGCCGCGAGCACCGCCTCAGCTCGATGCTGGCCAGCGCCGCCGATGGCGTCTTTGTTCACGACCGCGCCGGCGTGATCGTCGATGCCAACTCCAGCGCGGCGGCGATGCTCGGCCTCACCGAGGCCACGGCGCTGACCGGCCAGCGCATCGACCGCCTCTTTGAGTGCTGCGACCCCGATCCGCTCTCTGTCCACATGGGGCGCCTCGGGGTGGGGGATCCGATCACCCTCGAGGGGCGGCTGAACCGCCCAGACGGTCGCCACATGCCGGTCAGCGTGCGCATGGGCGCCTTTGTCTTCGGCGGTGAGCACTTCATCCTCTCTCTCGCCCGCGACGTCACCGAGCGGGTGGCCCTCGAAGCCAGCCTGCGCGCCCGCACCGCCGAGCTCACCGCCTCGCTCGAGGCCCTGCGCGCCGCCCAGGCCGAGCTGGTGCAGCAGGAGAAGGCGGCCGCCCTCGGGCGACTCGTGGCTGGCATCGCCCATGAGATCAACACGCCCCTTGGCGTCACGCTCACCGCTGTCAGCCTGGCCCTGGAACGGATGGAGGAGATCCGCGCCGC
>JBEIQK010000508.1:0-4855 GCA_040376505.1 Alphaproteobacteria bacterium
CGCCCTGTGTCAGGGGCCGACGGGGGAGGCGGCCCGCGCCCACCTGCTGGCCCTCACCGCCCGCCTCACCGATGGGGCTTGGGCGCTTGGCTTTCAGGTCGACAACACCCTGTACCTGCCGGTGGTGAGCGTGGTGGTGGGCAGCGTCCCGCGCCTCCTCGCCGCCGCGCGCATCCTCTGGGAGCGGGGAATCCTCATCACCCCCGCCCAGAGCCCCGCAGTGCCCTTGGATCGCAGCCTGCTTCGCTTCACGGTCACCGCCCTCAACACCGCCACCCAGGTGGACGAGGCCCTCGCCGCCCTCGCCGAGGTCGCCGCGCAGAGCCGGTCGTGACCGTGGAGACGCCATGAACCCGACCGTCTGGTCGACCAATGAGTGGGACCCCCTCGAGCTGGTGGTGGTCGGACGGGTCGAAGACGCGCTTGTGCCCGCCTGGGATGTCATCAACCGCCACACGGTCCTGCCGGGCGAGTGGGATCTGTTCGAGAGCCTCGTTGAAGGCGAAGGCCCGGCCTACCCGGCCGCCCTGATCGCCCAGGCCCACGCCGAGGTCGAAGGCCTCGTCGACACCCTGGAGCAGTTGGGCGTGGTGGTGCTGCGCCCGGAGCGGCCGGGGCCGCCGGCCCCCATCTGCGGGCCCGAATGGACCGTGCCGCACGGCTTTTCGGTGGCCAATCCGCGGGATGTGCTGCTGGTCGTGGGCGATCAGCTCATCGAGGCCCCCATGCCCGATCGCGGCCGCCACCACGAGGTGCTCCCCTACCGGCCGCTGCTCCGCCAGCTCGCCGAGGCCGGGGCGCGCTGGGTGGCGGCGCCGCGCGGCGCCCTGCCCGACAGCCTCTACGCGGCGGACTGGACGCCAGAGGTCTTCGCAAAGACCGGCCGCTACGCGCTCACCGAGGTGGAGGTGGCCTTTGACGCCGCCGACTTCGTGCGCTGCGGGCGCCACCTCTTTGGCCAGCGCAGCCATGTCACCAACGCCGCGGGCATCCGCTGGCTGCGGCGCCACCTCGGCCCCGACTACACCGTCCACGAGCTCTTCAACCGCAGCCCGCACGCCATCCACATCGACACCACCTTCGTCCCCTTGGCCCCCGGCCGCGCGCTGGTGAATCCGGTCACCCTGGACCGCGATCGCCTGCCGCGGATCCTCGACGACTGGGAGCTCCTGGAGGCGCCGGCGCCGGTATACACCCCCAGCAACACGCTGGGCGTGGTCAGCGGATGGGTGAACATGAACCTGCTGTCTGTCGATCCATCGCGGATCATCGTCGAGGCCAGCCAGCGCCCGATGATCAAGGCCCTGCGCGACTGGGGCTTTGAGCCGATCCCCCTGCCCTTCGAGCACTACTACCCCTTCGCGGGCAGCTTCCACTGCGCCACCCTCGACCTGCGGAGGCGTCCTGCCCGCTAATGCAGGCGGCCTCGTGGTCGCCGCAGGGACCTCGGGCATCGGCGCCGCGATAGCACAGCGCTGGCGGGCCCGGGGCGGCCTCGTCCTGCTGGGCCACCGGGGCGCGCCGCCGCCGCCGCAGACCGGCGTCCTGCCCCTCCCCTTCGATCTGCGGGCCGACCTGACCGAGACGGCGGCCCGCGCGGCGGACCTGCTGGCCGGCCGACGCCTCGCGGGGCTGGTGCTCAACGGCGCGGTGGAGGCCCACGGGCCGATCGAGCTGCAGCCCCTGCCCTGGATCGCCGAAGACATGGATGTGGGCTACCTCGGCGCGGTTCGGGCGATTCAGGCCTTCTTGCCTCAGCTTCGCCAGCACCAGGGCCGGATCGTCACCTTCAGCTCGGTGCATGGCAGCAGCCCCGCCCCCGGCGCCGGGCCGAGCTGCGCCACCCGCGCCGCGGTGGAGGCTCTCTCCGACGTCCTGCGTCTCGAGCTCCGCCGCTTTGGCGTTCATGTCGCGATCATCCAGCCGGCGGTGATCGACACGCCCCTATGGGACAAGGTGCGCGACCGCTTCGCCGATCTGCCAGCCTGGGTGCCCCCCGATCGCCTCGCCGTCTGGTACCCCAACTTCGCGGCGGCCCTGGCCCAACTGGAGGCCGACGAGGCCCGCCTGCGACCCCTGCGCCGTCCCCCCGCCGACGTCGCCGCGGCCGTGCTCCACGCCCTGCTCGATCGGCGGCCGCGCGATCGCTACCCGATCGGCTGGGAGGCCTCGCTCTTCCTGGGCCTGCGGCGCGCCCTGCCGCGACGGCTCTTCGATCGCATCGCGGGGCGCGTCTTTCGCGACGTGGCAGCGGGATGATCGGCGGCAGCCGCCGCCTCCTCGGCGCGCTGATGGCGGCCCTCTTCGTGGACGCCCTGCTCTACGGGCTGGCGACGCCGACCCTGCCGGCGCGCCTGGGCGGCGATCCCGCTGAGGTGGGGCTGGTCTTCGCGGCCTATGGGCTGGGTCAGCTCCTGGCCTGCCCGGCGGCCGGGCCGGTGGTCGATCGCTGGGGGCCTCGGGCCGTCCTGCTCGGCGCCATGCCCATCCTGGCGGCGGCGAGCGCGGTCTACGGCTGGGTGGAGGGCGCCTGGGGCATCGCGGCCGCGCGCTTTTTGCAGGGGGCGGCCGCTGCAGCGAGCTGGACGGCGGCCCTCTCGGCCCTGGCCACCTTGGGGCCCGTGCAGTCGCGCGGCGCCACCCTGGGCACCGCGGGCCTGGCCACCGCCGCCGGCCTCCTGCTGGGGCCGCCGATCGGCGGCGAGCTCTCGGCCCGCCTGGGCCCGGCGCCGCCCTTCCTCCTCGCCGGCGCGCTGGCCCTGGCGGTGGCGCTGCCCCTGCGGGCCTTGCCGGCCGAGCGCCCGCCTGCCCTGCGCGTGCCCTACCGCGCCCTGCTCCGCAGCCCCGCGGCCCGCGCCGCCTTGATGATCACCCTGCTGGAGTCCACCCTGATCGGCGCCGTCGAGCCCACCACGCCGATCGAGCTGTCGGAGCGCCTGGGCGCCAGCCCGGCGGCGGTGGGCTGGGGCTTCGCGCTCACCACCGCCGCCTGGGGCCTGGGCTCTCCCTTCGCGGGAGCCCTGGGCGACAAGGCGGGTCCGCGCGCGCCCTTCGGCCTGGGCCTGCTGCTGTGCGCAGGCGCGGTCACCATCCTGGGCGCGGCGGCCTCGCCGACAATCGCGATGTCCTCGCTCGGCTTGCTGGGGCTCGGCCTCGCCGGCCTGTACGCCGCCGCCAACCCGCTGCTGGCCTCGGCCAGCGCCTCTCTGGCCGGCGGTACGGGGAGCGCCTATGCAGCCTCTACGCTCATCTTTGCCTTGGGCTCGGCCTTGGGCCCGGCCCTGGGTGGGCTCGCCGCAGAGCGCCTCGGCTTTGCGGGCGCCACCGCGCTGGGGGCGATCCTGCTTCTCTGCGTCGGCCTGCCCTACTGTCTCACGCTTCCACCCTCCACAGACGGCCCCCAGCCCCCGCGGAGCACCCCATGACCCCCAGCCAGGAAGCCCTCAAGAAGCTGCTCATCGACAAGCTGACGCGCACCACGCTCTTCGTCGGCCTCGATGACGCCCAGCGGGCCCGCGTGGCCGCGATCGCCCAACTGGTGAGCTTTCAGGCCGGCGAGCTGCTGGTGACCCAAGGAACGCCCAGCGATCACCTGCTGATCCTGCTCCAAGGCCGGGCCCGGGTGCTGGTGGAAGAGGCGGTCACCGGCGTGCAGCTCGACGTGGGCGAGCTTGGCGAAGGCGACACGGTGGGCGAGATCGGCCTGCTCCTGGGCGAGGTGCGCAACGCCTCTGTGCAGGCCACCGAGGCGGTCGCGGCGGCCCGCCTCTCCCGCGAGGCCTTCGACCGGCTGCTCCTCGAAGAGGCCGCCGTGGGCCTGATCACCGCCCAGAACCTCGCCCGCCTGCTGGCCGATCGCAGCCGCAACGCCGGCTTCCGAACGGTCAAGCTGCGCGATCACCCCTTCGATCCCGAGCTCTACGATCTGTTTCCCCGGCGTCTGTTGAGCCGCTTGCAGGTGGTGCCCTTCGGCCGCGAAGGCACCACCATCCTGATCGCCACGCCACGGCCCACCGATCCGGCGATCTTCTCGGCCTTGAAAGAGGTGGCGCCGGGCCTGCGCTTCCGCCCGCACATCTGTTCGGCCGAGGACTACGACCGCTACGATCGCTTTGTGATGGGCCCCGTGCTCGATCGGCGCCCCCAACAAAAGCGGGTGGAGGTCGACGTCCGCGACTACCGCGCCGCCGAGGTGAAGATCGGCACCTTTCACGTTGAAGAGTCCGGGCCGCGGGCCCTGGCGCCCGGCGACAAGGTGGTCGAAGCCCTCAACACCCTGCTGGCCGCTGCGGTGAACCAGGGCGCCTCCGACGTTCACATCGAGCCGGGCGACGAGCGCGCCCTCATCCGCCTGCGCATCAACGGCGCCTTGGAGATCTACCAGCGCACCGAGATGTCGCTGGCCATCCCCCTGGTGCAGCGCATCAAGGTCGCCGCCGGGCTCGACATCGCCGAGCGCCGCCTGCCCCACGACGGGCGGGCCCGGGTGCGCCTGCGCGACCGGCTGATCGAGCTGCGCGTCAGCACCATGCCCTCTGTCTACGGCGAAAAGGCCGTGCTGCGCATCCTCGACGCCGCCACCGGCCTGCGCCCCCTCGATCAGCTGATCGTCTCACCGGCCCTGCTGGGCAACCTGCGCCGCACCTTACTGTCCACCTCGGGCTGCGTGGTGGTCTGCGGCCCGACCGGCAGCGGCAAGACCACCACCCTGTACTCCTCGCTGCGCGAGCTGGTGGCGGCCCGCCCCGACGTGAGCGTGGGCACCATCGAAGATCCGGTGGAGTACACCCTGTCGGGCATCACCCAGACCCATGTAAACGAAGCGGCTGGGCTCACCTTCCCGGTGGTGCTGCGC
>JBEIQK010000154.1:0-10507 GCA_040376505.1 Alphaproteobacteria bacterium
CGGCGCCGCCGCCCCGGCCCCTCCCGCGCCCGCCTCGGCGCCCCCGGCCCGGCAGGCCCCGCTGCACATCACCGGGCCGGTCTTCACCCGCACCCCGGTCGCGGGCCCGGCGCCGCTCTCGCCCCTGATGCGCTTTCGCCCCCCCGCCGAGCGCGCCGCCCGCGAGCAGGCCGCCGCCCCCCAGGAGGCCTGGATGGCCGGCTTCATCGGGCGCTACACCGAGAAGACCCGCCAGTCCAAGACCCTCGCCGAGGGCGCCCGCCCGCGCTTCGCCGACATCCGGGCCGCCGCCGGCTTTCGGATGCGCACCAAGGAGCTGCTCTACCCCATCGCCGCCGCGCGGGCCGAGGGCAGCCGCCTCTGGGACATCGATGGCAACTGCTACATCGACGTGTCGATGGACTTTGGGGTGAACCTCTTCGGCCACCAGCCGGCCTTCCTGCGCGCCGCCCTCAACGCCCAACTCGATCAGGGCATGCCGCTGGCCCCTCGCTCCCCCTGGGCCGCCGAGGCCGCCGAGCGCCTCTGCCGCCTGAGCGGCCAGGACCGGGCCATGTTCTGCACCTCGGGCTCCGAGGCGGTGATGATGGCCCTGCGCCTCGCCCGCATGAAGACCGGCCGCAGCCGGGTGGCCCTCTTTCGGGGCTCCTACCATGGGCACACCGATCACGTCCTGGCCATGCGGATCGACCACCCCGACGGCCCCCGCGAGGTGCCCGCCGCCCCCGGCGTGCTGGCCGGCGCCACCCAGGAGGTGGTGCTGCTCGACTATGGCGACCCCAGCGCCCTGGAGCGCATCGCCGCCCTCGGCGAGACCCTGGCCGCCGTGCTGGTGGAGCCGGTGCAGAGCCGCAGCCCCGGCCACCAGCCCTGGGAATTCCTGCGCGCCCTGCGCACGCTGACCGCAGACCTCGGCCTGCCGCTGATCTTCGACGAGGTCATCACGGGGCTTCGCTGCCACCCGGCCGGCGTGGCCGGGCTCATCGGGGTGAAGCCCGACATCGCTGTGTACGGAAAGGTGCTCGGGGGCGGCCTGCCCATCGGCGCCCTGGCCGGCGCCGCCCGCCTCCTCGACGGCCTCGACGGCGGGCCCTGGGGCTATGGCGACGACTCCTACCCGCCGGGCGAGGTCACCTTCTTCGCCAGCACCTTCGCCGCCCACCCCCTCTCGATGGCCGCCGCGGTGGCCGTGCTGCGCGAGGTGGAGCGCCAGGGGCCCGCCCTGCACGAGGCCCTCGGCCGCCGCACCGCCCGGCTGGCCCGCACCCTCAACCAGACCTTTGAGGCTGAGGGGCTGCCCCTGCGCGTGGCGCACTTTGGCTCGCTCTTTCGCTTTGAGCTGGCCCGCAACCTCGACCTGCTCTTCTTCGCCCTGCTCGATCAGGGGCTCTTTGTTTGGGAGGGCCGCAACCTCTTCCTCTCCACCGCCCACAGCGAGGCCGACGTCGACGCCATCATCGCCGCGACCCACCGGGCGATCGCCGCGCTGCGCCAGGGCGGTCTGCTGCCCCCCGCTCCCGAGACCGCGCCGCCGCCAGCCCCGATCGAGGCCCCGATGACCGCCGCCCAGCAGCAGCTCTGCCGCCTGGGCCAGCTCTCTCCCCAGGCCGCCGCCGCCTACCACGAGGTCGCCGCCCTCGACATCGCCGGCGAGGTCGACGAGACGCAGCTCCGCGCCGCCCTCGCCGCCCTGGTGGAGCGCCACGAAGCCCTGCGCACCACCTTCGACCTCGACCGCGGGCAGATGATCATCGCGCCGACCGCCCAGGCCGACCTGCGCTGCGAGGCCGACCAGCCCGTCGATCCCTGGCTCCTCGCCCTCGTCACCGCCCCCCTGCCGCCCCAGACCGGCCCGCTCTGGCGCGTCGGCTGGCTGCGCCGCGGGCCCGGCGCCCACACCCTCGCCCTGGTGCTGCACCACGCCATCGCCGACGGCTGGTCGGTGGGCCTGCTGCTGCGCGACCTCTGCCTCGCCCTCGACCGCCGCCTCGACACCCTGCCGCCCGCGCCCCCTTTGCGCGCCCACACCGCCTGGCTGGCCACCCAACTGACAAACCCGGCCGTGCAGGCCCAGGCCACCTGGTGGCGGGCCCATCTGCAGGGCGCGCCGCGCGCCTTGTCGCTGCCCACCGATGGCATCGGGCAGCCCGGCCTCTTGCACCCCGGCGCCGTCGCATCCTGCCGCCTGCCCGCGGGCCTCAGCCAGGGCCTCGTCGACCTGGGCCGCCGCAACGGGAGCACGCTCTACATGGTGCTCCTCGCCGCCTGGAGCGCCTTCCTGGCCCGGGTGAGCGGCCAGACCGACCGGGTGATCGGCACCCCCGTGCTCGGCCGGGCCCCCGAGGGCCAGGAGGCGCTGGTGGGCTACTGCACCCACCTGCTGCCCCTGCGCCTGCCGGTCGATCTCAACGACTCCCTGCGCGCCCTGCTCGGCGGGGTGCGCCAGCGCTGCCTCGACGCCTGGTCCAACCAGGACCTGCCCTTCGCCGCGCTGATGGACGCCCTGCACGACCTCTTCCCCGATCGGCTGGGCGAGCCCTTTCCCACGGTGATCTTCAACCTCGATCGCCCCGCGGCCCTGCCGGCCTGGGCGGGGCGCAGCCTCAGCCTGCGTCCCGCGCCCTGCCCCTTTGTGCACCACCCCCTCGCGCTGCAGGCCCTGCAGCTCGGCGGCGCCATCGAGCTGAGCCTGCAGCACGCCGCCGACCTGCTCTCGCCGCCGCTGGGGCAGGACCTCCTCCGGGCCTTTGAGGGCTTCCTCGGCGCCCTGGTGCGCCGCCCCGACGCCCCCCTTGCCGCCCTCACCTGGCCCGCCAGCCGGCCGACCCCCGTGGGCCCGCCGGCCCCGCTGGGCGCCCCCTCGCTGCCGGCGGCCCTCGATCCGGTGCTCTGCGCCGACCCCAACCGCCCGGTGCTCCGCGAAGCGCTCGGCGGCGCCGCCCTCACCGCAGGAGACCTGCACCGGCAGAGCACGCACCTCGCCCGCCTGCTGCTCGCCGAGGGCCTGCGCCCCGAAGAGGCGGTGGGCGTGGTGGCCACCCGCGGGCTCGACCTCATCGTGGCCCTGCTGGCCATCGTGAAGGCCGGCGGGGCCTACCTCCCCCTGGAGCCCGGCCTGCCGCCGGCCCGGGCCAGCCAGCTCTTGAGCGCCGTCGGCGCGCGGCGGGTCTTGTCGCCCGATCCGATCCCGGGCTGGCCCACCCTTCCCCTGCGGCCGCCCCCCGGCGCGCCGCCCCCCGACGCGCCCCCGCTGCCCACCCTGCACCCCGACCAGCTCGCGGCGGTGATGGTGACCTCGGGCTCCACCGGCGGCCCGAAGGCGGTGGGCGTCACCCACCGAAACCTCCTCCGCACCGCCGCCAGCGGCCTCGTGCCGGCCGACGCCGTGATGCTGATGGCCTCGGCGGTCTCCTTCGACGCCTCGCACCTGGAGCTGTGGTGCACCCTGCTGGCCGGCGGCGCGGTGGTCCTCGCCCCCCCGGGGCCCCAGGCGCTGCACACGCTCGGCGCCATCCTCTCCCAGGATCAGGTCAACACCGCCTTCCTCACCACCTCGCTGCTCCACCGCGCGGTGGCCGAGCAGCCCGACTGCCTGCGCGGCCTGCGCCAGCTCTACGTGGGGGGAGAGGCCCTGTCGCCCCGCGCCGCCGGCGCCGCCCGCGCCGTGGTGCCCGCCCTCATCAATGGCTACGGCCCCACCGAGACCACCACCTTCGCCAGCACCTGGATCGTCGAAGACGCCGACGCCAGCGCTCCCCGCGTGCCCATCGGCCGCCCGATGGCCGAGACGACCCTGTGGGTGCTCGACGCCGCGCTGCAGCCGGTCGCCGCCGGCCTGCCGGGCGAGCTCTTTGTGGGCGGGGCCGGGCTCACCCGGGGCTACCTCGGCCGCCCAGGCCTCACCGCCCAGCGCTTTGTGCCCGACCCCAGCGGCGCCCTGCCCGGGGCGCGGCTCTACGCCACCGGAGATCGCGTCCGCCAGCGCCAGGACGGCGCCCTGGAGTTCCTCGGGCGCCTCGACGATCAGGTCAAGGTGCGGGGCTTTCGCATCGAGCCCGGCGAGGTCGAAGAGGCGCTGCGGGCCGCCCCCAACGTCGCCGAGGCCTGCGTGCTCACCGAGCCCGATCCGGCCGGCGCCCTGCAGCTCCTCGCCTTTGTCACCGCCCGGCCCGGCGCCTCGATCGACCCCCTCGCCCTGCGCGCCGCCCTGGAGGCCCACCTGCCGGCCTGGATGGTGCCGGGCCATCTGCAGGCGGTCGAGGCCCTGCCGCGCACCCTGGCCGGCAAGGTCGACCGCCGCGCCCTCCTCGCCCTCCGCGCGCAGGTGAGCAGCCAGGGCGGCGCGCTAGAGGGCCCGATCGAGCCGCTCCTCGCCGAGCTCTGGCGCGGGCTGCTGCAGCGGCAGGCCGTCTTCGCCGACGACGACCTGATCGCGCTTGGCGGCAGCTCCCTCACCCTGGTCGACCTCGCCGCCCGCATCGAGGCCCAGTGGGGCTTGCGCATCAGCCTCGCCGCGCTCTTTGAGGCCCGCACCCTGCGCGCCCAGGCCCGCCTGATCGCCGCCCGCGAGGCCGCCCCCGAAGACCCCGGCCCGCAGCCCCAACGCGTCGACCGCGCCGCCCTGCGCCGCCGGGGCCCCCCGCTCGGAGCCCCGCATGGAAGCTGAGCTCTTCCCCTGCAGCGCCGGCCAGCGCGGCCTGTGGCACCTCGCCCAGGGCACGGCACCCGACGACGCCTACCACCTGAGCGGCGGCCTCTGGCTCCAAGCGGCGCCGCCGCTCGACCACTTGGAATTGGCGCTGAACCTGCTGGTGGAGCGCCACGAGGCCCTGCGCACCGCGATCGTAGAGGAGGAGGGCCAGCCCTTTCAGGCCATCTGGCCTGCCGCCACCGTGGGGGTGGAGAGCCTCCGCCTACCCCGCGCCCCCGCCGCCGAGCGCGCCGAGCTGGCCCAGGCGATGGCCGAGGACTGGGCCCGCCGACCCTTCGATCTGCGCGTGGCCCCCTTGCTGCGCGCCGCCCTCCTCACCGGCGCCGACCGCCCCCTGCTGCTCCTCAGCCTGCACCACGCCATCGCCGACGGCTGGTCGCTGCGGCGGCTGGTGGGCGAGCTGGCGGCGGCCCTGGAGAGCCTCTCCCGCGGCGCCCCGCCGCGCCTCCCACCGGTGGAACTGCAGCTCCTCGACCTCGCCCAGTGGCAAGACGCCCAACTGGCCCGCCCCGAAGCCCAGGCCCGCCTCGCCGCCCGCGCCGCCGCCCTCGCCGACAGCAAGGCCAGCGCCCTGCCCCACCAAGGCCTGCGCCCGCCCCAATTCGATCCGCGCTGCGCCCGCCACGATCGGCGTCTGGAGGGCGGCGCCGCCCTGGAGGCCCTGGCCCGCGCCCAGGGGCAGACCCCCTTCGCCGCCTCGCTGACCCTGCTCTTTGGCCTGCTCGGCCACGCCTGCCAGGAGACCGACCTCTGCCTGGGCCTGCCCCTGGCCAACCGCAGCACGCCCCGGGCCGCGGCGGTGGTGGGCCACTTCGCCAACCTCGGGGTGCTGCGCTGCCATCTGCAGCCGGGCGAGCCCTTCGCCGGCCTGCTCCGCCGGGTGGGCGCCGGGCTCCAGGGCCTGCGCGCCGACGAAGACCTGCCCTTCGACCGCCTCGTCGAGGCGATCAACCCGCCCCGCGACCCCTCCCGCCACCCCCTGGTGCAGATCGTCTTCGCCATGCCCGACCCCGCCTTTGGCGAGGGGAGCCTCTCGCTCGGCGGGCTCGTGGCCGAGGTGGCCGAGCTGGCCCCGGCCAGCACCAAGTTCGACCTCACGATCGAGCTGGAGCCCCGCGACGGCGCACACCGTCTGCGCATCGAGCACGCCACCGCGCTGATCTCCACCGAGGAGGCCGCCACCTTCGCCGACCGCTGGGCCCGGCTGCTGGCCGCGGTGGTGGCCGACCCCCAACAGGCCCTCGACGCCATCGACCTGCGCGCCCCCGCCGAGCGCGCCGCCCAGGCGGCCGCTGGGTCGGGGCTACCCCTGCCCCCGCGGGGCCCTGGCCTGCTCCCCGCTCTCCTGGGCGCCCTCGCCGAAGAGCCCGACGCCATCGCGATCGAAGAGGGTGCCCAGCGCCTCACCCGCGGCGCCGCCTTGGCGCAGAGCGCCCACCTCGCCCGCGCCCTCGGCCCGCTCCGGCCCGACGAGCGCGTGGGCGTGCTGGCCCCCCGCGGCCTCGCCCTGATCCTGGCCGAGCTGGCCATCTGGCGGGCCGGCGGCGGCTTTGTCCCCCTCGACCCGGCCCTGCCCGCCGCCCGCATCGCCGCGATGGCCCAGGACGCCGGCCTGTTGCGCCTCTTCGTCGCGCCCGGCCTGGAAGACAAGGCCCCGCCCGGCTGCCGCTCTTTGCCGCTCACCATCGACCTCAGCGGGCCCGCCGGGCCGCCCGAAGCCGCGCCGACCGCCCCCTTCGATGCGGATGCGCTGGCCTACGCGATCTTCACCTCGGGCTCCACCGGCCGGCCCAAGGGCGTGGCCCTCTCCCGGGGCGCCTTGCTCGATCGGCTGCGCGGCCGCCAGGCCCTGGTGCCCTGCCACCCCGGCGATCGGCTGGCCCAGCTCGCCGCCGCCGCCTTCGATCCCCACCCCTGGGAGGTCTGGTACGCCCTGCTCGGCGGCGCCACCGTCGTCTGCGCCCCCGAGGCGGTGGCCACCGACCCCGCAGCCCTGCGCGACTGGCTGCTGGAGGCCGGCATCACCCTGGCCTTCGCCACCACCCCGCTGGCCGAGGGCCTGCTGGGCCTGCCCTGGCCCGCCTCGGCCCCGCTGCGCGACCTGCTCACCGGCGGCGATCGCCTGCGCCGCCGGCCGCCCCCCGGCCTGCCCTTTCGCCTCTGGAATTTCTACGGCCCCACCGAGGTCTGCATCGTGGCCACCGGTGCAGTGGTGGAGCCCGCGGGCGAGGGCCTGCCCTCCATCGGCCGGCCCTACCCTGGCGTGTCGGTCTCGGTGGTCGACCCGGCCCTGCAGCCCACCCTCAGCGGCGCCCCCGGCGAGCTGCTGATCGGCGGCGAGGGCCTCGCCTGGGGGTACCTCGGCCGCCCCGGCGAGACCGCCGCCCGCTTCGTTCCCGATCCCCAGGGGCCCCCCGGCGCCCGCGCCTACCGCAGCGGCGACCTTGGCCGCTGGCAGCCCGACGGTGAGCTGGCCTTTGAGGGCCGCGTCGATCGGCAGCTCAAGCTGCGCGGCCTGCGCATCGAGCCCGCGGAGATCGAGCGGCTCCTCGAAGAGCAGCCTTCGGTCGCCGAGGCCCTGGTCTTCCTCGACGAGGCCCCGGGCAGCGCCCCCCGCCTGATCGCCTGCGTGGTGCCGCGTCTCGGCGCCGAGCTCGCCGTTGATCCGCTCAGCGCCGCGCTCGCCGCCCGGCTGCCGGCCTGGATGGTGCCGGCCGCCTGGGTCTGCCTCGATCAGATCCCCCTCACCCCCAATGGCAAGCCCGACCGGGCCCGCCTGCCCCGGCCGCCCCGCCCGGAGGCCCCCGTGCAAGGGCCCCTGGAGCAACACATCGCCGAGGCCTGGCAGGCGGCGCTGGGCGGGCCCCTGCCCCAGCGCACCGACGACTTCTTCGCCCTGGGCGGCCACTCGCTGCTGGTGCATGGGGTGGCCACGGCGCTCAGCGCCCGGCTCGGCCGCCCGATCGGCGCCCGCCTGCTGCTCCAACACCCCCGGCTCGTCGATCTGGCCCAGGCCATCGGCCTCCCCGACGCCGAGGCCCCCGCCGCTCTCCTTCAGGGCCAGGCCCGGGTGGAGGGCCCCGCCACCGCCGGCCAGCGCCAGCTCTGGTGGGAGCAGCAGCGCCTGGGCGAGGGCGCCGCCTACCACATGGCCGATGCCACCTGGCTCGACGGCCCCCTCGACGCGCCCCGCCTGCGCGCCGCCATCACCGCCCTCTTCGCCCGGCACCCGGCCCTGCGCACCCGCCTCGTCGAGGCCGGCGGCGGCCTGCGGCAGGTGATCGAGCCCCCGCCTCCCGACCCCCTGATCGCGGTGGACCTCCCCGAAGAGGCCGTCGCCGCCTGGGTCGAAGCCGAGGTGGCCCGCCCCTTCGACCTCGGCCGCGGGGCGCCAGCCCGGGTACACCTGCTGCGGGTGAGCCCCACCCGGCACGCCCTGGTTTGGGTGCTGCACCACGCCCTGGGCGATGGCTGGTCGGTGGCCCTGATCAGCGAAGACCTGCGCCGGCTCTACGCCGGAGAGACGCTACCGCCCCTGCCCCTCAACCTCATCGACCTCGCCCTGGAGGAGTCTGCCGCCCTGCAGCGCGGGGACTGGGCGCCGGCCCTGGAGCGCTGGCGGGCGCCGCTCACGGCGCTTCCCACCCTCAACCTGCCCGCCGAGCCCGGCGAGGCCGGCGCCCGCTGCGCCGCCGCCCCCCTCCACCTGCCAGGCCCCCTGTGGTCGCGGGTCTTGGCCTGCGCCCGGGCCCACGCCACCACGCCCTTCACGGTGCTGCTCTCGGCCTTTGTGGCCCTGCTGCACCGCTTCTGCGAGCAGGACGACCTCTGCCTGGGCGTGCCCTTCGCCGGCCGGGATCGGCCCCAGACCGAGGGCCTCGTCGGCTACCTCGTGAACACGCTGCCGGTGCGCGTCGCCGTCGAGCCGCCGGCCCCCTTTCGCGCCCTGCTCGCCACGGTGCACGCCGCCGTCGCCCAGGCCCGCCAGGACCAGGGCCTGCCCCTGCTTCACCTGATCGAGGCGCTGACCCCCGCGCGCCCCCAGGGCCAGCACGGCCTCTACGACGTGATGTTCGCCTTTCAGGCCGGCCCCACGCCGCAGCTCGTGCTGCCCGGCCTCCGCAGCCAGCCGATGACGCTGGGCGACACCGCCCCCTTTGTCTCGCTCAGCCTCGACCTCGCCGAGATCGAGGGCGGCTGCGCCGGCGCCCTGGTGGCCGATCCGCGCCGCCTCGGCCCCGCCGCCGTCGAGCGCCTCGCCGGGCTCTACCTTCGGGTGCTCGAAGGCGCCCTGGCCGACCCCGCGGCCCCGGTCGCCGCCCACCTGCGCGCCCGGCCCGAAGACGCCGCGCTCCTCGACGCCTGGGGCCATGGGCCGCCCCTGCCGCGACCAGCCACCGACACCCTGCACGGGCCGATCTGGGCGATCGGCGCTCGCCAGCCCGAGGCCCCGGCCCTGCGTTGGGGCCGCGAGCAGCGCTCCTATGGCGAGCTCCTCGCCGCCGCCGAGGGGGTGGCCGCCGCCCTGCACGCCGCCGGGGCGCAGGTGGGGGATCGGGTGGGCCTGCGCCTGCAGCGGGGCCCGGGCCTCATCACCGGGATGTTGGGGGTGCTGCGCGCCGGCTGCGCGATGGTGCCCACCGACGAGTCGGCCCCGGCCTCCTGGTGCGCCCAGACCCTCGAAGATGCCGGCGCCCGCTTCCTCCTCGAAGAGGAGAACCCCAAGGGCGACCTGCCGGGCCTCCCCGGCCTTGTGCGCCTCCGGCTGGGGCCGGGCCCGGGGGTGGCGCCGGCCCCCCTCCTCGAGTCCACCGACGCCGCCTACCTCCTCTTCACCTCGGGCAGCTCGGGCCGGCCGAAGGGGGCCATCGTCTCTCATGGCAACGCCGCCGCCTTTGTCGCCGCCACCTGCGCCCAGTGGGACCTCGGGCCGACCGACCGCCTGATGCAGTTCGCCTCGCCCTCCTTTGATGCCGCCATCGAGGAGATCTTCCCGATCCTCTCGGTGGGCGGCACGCTCCTGCTGCGCCTCGCCGAGCTGCCCGAGGTCTCGGCCCTCTGCGCCCGGGCCGAGGCCGAGGGCTGCACCATCCTCGACCTTCCCACCTCGCTCTTCCACCAGTGGATGAAGATGGGCGCGGGCTTTCCGGCGCCCATTCGCCTCGTGGTGATCGGCGGCGAGGCCGTGCGCATCGAGGCGGTGCGCGCCTTTCCGTCGCGCCCGGGCCTCGCCCTGCTCAACACCTACGGCCCCACCGAGACCACCGTGGTCGCCACCGCCGCCCGCCTCGATCCAGGGCGCCCCGAGGCGCCGATCGGCCGACCGCTGGCCGGGGTTCATGTTCACCTCGTCGACGAGGCCCTCTTGGAGGTCGCCCCCGGCATGCCCGGCGAGCTGCTGATCGGCGGGCTGGGCGTGTCGCAGGGCTACACCGACCAGCCCACCGGCAGCGCCGCCCGCTTCCTGCCCGACCCCTGGAGCGACCGGCCGGGGGCCCGCCTCTTCCGCAGCGGCGACCTCGCCCGCTGGGGGGCCGACGGGGCCCTGCGCTTCCTCGGCCGCCGCGACGCCCAGGTGAAGGTGCGCGGCTTTCGGGTGGAGCTGCCGGCCCTGGAGGCAGCGCTGGCGGCCCTCCCCGGCGTGATCGACGCCGCCGCCGACCTGCGCGAGCAGCAGCTGATGGCCTGGGTGAGCCCGGCCGCAGGCGCCACCCTGGAGCCCCTCACCCTGCTGGCGACCTTGCAGACCCGGGTGCCGGCCTACATGGTGCCCACCCGGCTGATGGTGGTGCCGTC
>JBEIQK010000916.1:0-2407 GCA_040376505.1 Alphaproteobacteria bacterium
GCGCAGACGGCGACGGCAGCGGCGCCCGCGGTGCCGGCCGAGGCGCCGCCCTCGATGGGCTACATGATGCTCCTCGCATTCCTCGGCGGGATGCTGCTCAACATCATGCCCTGCGTGCTGCCGGTGCTCACGCTCAAGCTCTACAGCCTCGTCGAGCAGGGCGGCATCTCCGACCGCGACCGCATGAAGGCCGGCGTTGGCTACACGGCCGGCATCCTGGCCTCCTTCCTGGCCCTGGCCGCGGTGGTGGTGGTGCTGCGCGAGACCCTGGGCGCCCAGGTGGGCTGGGGCTTTCAGTTCCAGTACCCGGGCTACGTCGCCGTGCTGGCCACCATCGTCTTCCTCTTCGGGTTGTCGCTCTTTGGCGTCTTTGAGGTGCCGGTCTTTGGCGCCGACGCGATGGCGGGGGCCGACCAGAAAGAGGACATGGCGGGCTACTTCCTCACCGGCGTCTTCGCCACCTTGCTGGCGACCCCCTGCAGCGCGCCCTTCCTGGGCACCGGCATGGGCTTCGCCTTGTAGCTGGAGCCCCTCTGGGTGGTGCTCTTCTTCGGCCTCGCCGGGCTCGGGCTGGCGGCGCCCTTTTTGCTCATCGCCTTCGTGCCGGCGCTCTACCGCTTCCTGCCGCGGCCGGGGGCCTGGATGGTGGCGGGCAAGCAGGTGCTTGGCTTCACCCTCATCGCCACGACCGTGTGGCTCATCGATGTGCTCGGGGCCCAGGTTGGCCGCGATGGCGTCACGGGCTTCCTGGCCTTCCTCACGGCGGTGGGCTTCGCCGCCTGGCTCTTTGGCACCTTCGGCGGCCTCACCGAGACGCGGGGGCGGCAGGCGATGGTGGCCCTGGCCGGCGCGGCGGTGGCCGGCCTGGTCGGGTGGCGCTTCCTTGTGCTGGACTTCGAAGAGGTGGCGCCAGTCTCGACGGTGCTTCAGACCGCTGACCTCGACTTCGCCGAGGAGATCCCCTGGCAGGCCTTCACCGAGCAGCGCGTCGAGGAGCTGGCCGGCAAGACCGTCTTCATCGACTTCACCGCCGACTGGTGCGTGACCTGCAAGGTGAACGAAAAGACGGTGCTCGAGACCGAGACGGTGCGCGACGCGATGAAGGCCCGGGGCGTGGTGCCGCTGAAGGGCGACTGGACCCGCAAGGATGAGGCCATCACCCGCTGGCTGCAGCGCTATGGCCGCGCTGGCGTGCCCTTTTACCTCGTGATCCCCGCCGACCGCACCCAGGCGCCCATCCCGCTGCCCGAGGTCATCACGCCCGGGCTGGTGGTGGAGGCGCTGGCGAAGGCGGAGGCGAAGGGCTGAGGTGGCCGGTCTGGCCGTAGGCGATCAGCCACAGGCCGCGCTCGGGGCTCCAGCCGAGGTGGTTGATGGCGGTGTTGGGCTGCGAGAAGCGGCTGTAGGCCGCGAGCGGCTCGCCCAGCAGATCGCAGAGCAGGGCGCTGATGAGGAGCTGGTGGCTCACCACCGCGGCCTGCCCCCCCGGCGCTAGGGTGGCGGCGATCTCGCTGAGGGAGGCCCGCCCCCGGCGTTGGCAGTCGAGGAAGGGCTCGCCGCCGGGCACCACGGCGGCGCCGGCGTCGGCCCGCCAGGCCTGAAAGAATTCGGGGAAGCGGGCGATGGCCTCGGGGCCCAGGAGCCCCTCCAGGGCGCCCTGATCCATCTCGGTCAGGCCCTCGTGAATCTGCAAGCCGGCGCGGCGCGCCGTCAGCGGCAGCGCGGTGGCGCCAGCGCGCCGCAAAGGGCTCGACCAGACGGCGTCGAGGCGCACTGGCTCCAGCACCCCGGCGAGGTGGGCGGCCTGCGCCTCTCCCACCGCGTCCAGCGGGATGTCGCTGCGGCCAAGGAACCGACGTTCGGCGTTCCAGGCCGTCTGTCCGTGGCGAATCAGCAGCAGGGAGCGCGCCTGGGGATCGTCCAGGTCGGCCAACAGGAGGGGGTAGGGGGCCATGGGCTCCGGGGTGACCCCAGGCTGCGGCGTGGCGGCGGATTGCCGACGTCGCGCACGTTGGGTATCAAGCCTGCGAGGGTACCGAGCCGAATGTCTTCTCGCAACGCGACCCGCCCCCGGGGCTTTGATCCGCTGTCCAGCCTCTTCGATGTGGTCGATCCGGCCCACGTCGACGAGCTGGCCCCGCCCGAAGAGGGGGAGAGTGAGCGCGGCGAGGTCGGCGCAGGGCAGATCGACTTTACCGACCCTCTGTTCAAGTCGCCCCCCGAGCTGCCTGCGCCGCCCGCCGCCGATGTGCCCGAGCCGCGCAACATGCCAGCCGCCGCCTCGGTCTCCGATCCGGCGGGTCTGGAGCCGGCCCGCAAAGAAGAGCCGGCCGCCGGGCCGCAGATCGACAAGGCCGCCATCGCCCGGGCGGTCGCCAAGGCAGCGGCGGCCCGCGCCGCGGCGGCC
>JBEIQK010000522.1:0-4728 GCA_040376505.1 Alphaproteobacteria bacterium
AGATGTGGCGATAAACCTATGTAATTTGATTCCCGCCATTGGTGGCGCCGCACTGGCACGGCCTTTGCAATGGTGGTTGTCGTCGATGGTGATGAACGCCACGACACACACAGTTGGAGTCTCCCATGGCCCGCATCGTCTCTTCGCTCTCTCTCCTTGCCTTCGTCACCTTCACCACGGGCTGCATCGACCTGGGCAAGAGCAACAACGACGACACCGCGGCGAGCGAGGGCGCCGATGGCACCGATGGCACCGACGGCACGGACGGCACCGATGGCGGCGACGACGGCGGCGTGGAGGCCCCCAATGCCCAGGTCCGTTTCCTCAACCTCGCCCCCGGCCTTGTCTCCTTCAGCCTGGTCGACGCCGCGGGCGAAGGCGCCGTCCTCTCCCAGCCCCTCGGCGCCGAGCAGGGCAGCGCCTACACCGACTTCCCGGCCGGTGAGGTGCTCCTGACCCTCGAGGTGGATGGCGCCGTGCTCCTCGATGGCTACGCCCTGACCCTGAGCGAGACGGTGCCGACCACCCTCTTCCTCAACCACACTGCATCCAGCGTGGGGGTCCACTTCGACGACACCAGCGCGGTGGGAGCTGGACAGACCCTGCTCTCCGCCTACAACGACGCCGACGCCAACGCGGCCACCCTCTACTACATGGTCTGGAATGGCGATGGCTACGAAGTGCAAGCCAACACCAGCGTCGGCTACACGGGCACCGCCGAGCTCCTGGTCAACACCCCCGCCGATCGCGATCAGTTCGAGATCCTGTGGCCGACCAGCTACGACATGCTGCTCCTCGACTGGGAGATCTCCGACGACATGCGCGCCGCCGAGGGCTCGCACCTCGCGGTGTACTTCTGGACCGAGGGCGACTGTAGCTACCTGAGCACCACCTGCGTGCCGCGCCTCGTGACCCAGCGCCCCGATGGCACCGTGCGCAGCGACACGCTGGCCATCGGCGACTATGGCTGGGCCGGCTGAGACTGTTCAACCCTGCGCGCTGCCCGACCGAGGCCCCTGGCAACCGGGGCTCAGCCGGGCGGCGGCAGGTCGCCCCCACGGGCCGCCCACCTGTGGCACAATGGCGGCATGAACGACGAGTCCCAGGTCCAGCTCACTGTGCGCGCCACCCTGATGGGGATGATCCTCGGTGGCGTGCTCTCCCTGTCCAACCTCTACATCGCGCTGAAGACCGGCTGGAGCTTCGGGGTCTCGATCACCGCTGGCATCCTGGCCTTCGCGATCTTCGCCGGCCTCGTCAAGGTCGGTCTCGTCAAGAAGCACTTCGGCCTGCTCGAAAACAACGCCATGCAGTCGGTGGCCTCGGCCGCCGGCTACATGACCGGCGGCGGCACCGTCGCCGCCATCCCCGCCCTGATGATGATCACCGGCGAGGTGATGCCCGGCTGGCAGATGTTCGCCTGGATCAGCAGCATCGCGCTGCTTGGCGTGGTGATGGCCATTCCGATGAAGGTCCAGATGATCAACATCGAAGGCCTGCGCTTCCCCACCGGGGTGGCCGCCGCCGAGACGCTCAAGGCCCTGCACAGCGAGGGCGGCGGCGACAAGGCCCGCCTGCTCGGCGGCTCCGGCCTCGTGGGTGGGCTGCTCGCCTTCTTCCGCGACGCCCACGCCCCCTGGATGCCCTTCAACCTGCCGGCCAAGATCAACATCCCCTTCCTCACGCTGGCGGGCCGCCCCGCCGCCGACTTCACGCTGAGCTTTGAGGGCAGCCTGCTCCTCGCCGCTGGCGGCGCCATCATGGGCTTTCGCGCCGCCTGGAGCCTGCTGCTGGGCACGATGATCAACTATGTCTGGCTGGCGCCCGCCCTGTTCACAGCCGGCGTGCTCGACGCCAAGCTCGGCTACAAGACCATCGTCGGCTGGAGCGTCTGGCTCGGCGCCAGCATGCTGCTCACCAGCGGCCTGCTGGCCTTCAGCTTTCAGTGGCGCAGCGTGGTGGCCGCCGTTCGCAGCGTCGGCGCCGCCTTTGGCACGGCCGTGGCCAGCGCCGAGGTGCCGATGAGCTGGTTCGTGGTCGGGGTCGCCGTCTTTGGCTCTCTCGTGGTGGCCTTGCAGTGGCTCTTCTTCGGGATCACGCCCTGGATGGGCATCCTCGCGGTGTTCCTCTCCTTCTTCATCGCGCTGGTCGCGAGCCGGGTCACCGGCGAGACCGACACCACCCCCACCGGCGCCCTCGGCAAGATCACCCAGGTCACCTTTGGCGCCCTGGCCCCGGGCAACGTCACCACCAACCTGATGACCGCCAACGTCTCGGCCGGCGTGGCCCTGCACTCCGCCGATCTGCTCACCGACTTGAAGAGCGGCTACCTGCTGGGCGCCGACCCCCGCCAGCAGTTCTGGGCCCAGTTCTTCGGCGTGATGGCCGGCTCCTGCTTCGTCGTGCCGGCCTACCGCCTGCTGATCCCCACCGCCGATGTGCTCGGCTCCGACGCCTGGCCCGCGCCGGGCGCCCAAACCTGGAAGGGCGTGGCCGTGATGCTGGCCCAGGGCTTTGACACCCTGCACCCCACCGCCCAGACCGCCCTGTGGGTGGGCGGTGTCGTGGGCATCGGCCTGGTGCTCCTCGAAAAGGCGCTGCCCCGCTACAAGAAGTTCATCCCCTCGGCCGCCGCCCTGGGCCTCGCCTTCACCACCCCGGCCTACAACTCGATCTCGATGTTCCTGGGTGCCATGGTTGGCGTGCTCCTGACGATGCGCAACAAGGACCTCGCCGACCGCACGGTCATCCCGGTCAGCTCGGGCATCATCGCGGGCGAGAGCCTGATGGGCATCCTCATCGCCGTGCTGGTCGTGGCTGGCTTGCTCCAGAGCTAGCCCCATCCCGGCGGCCGTTGCACCAGTCTTTTCCAGAGACCCACCGCTCCCCGCGCTGGAGGGCGGTGGTTACCCTCGGCCGCCCTTCTCAGGAGCTCCCGATGTCTGTCTCTGCCGCCCTTCGCAGCCGCATCTCCGCCAACAATTTCGACGCCAGCGCCACGATCTCCGAGGAGACCATCGCCGAGCTGGTGGGGCTGGCCGCCGAGGCCCCCTCCTCCTTCAACATCCAGCACACCCGCTTCGTCGCCGTTACCGATCCCGAGCTCAAGGGCAAGCTCCGCGCGGTCGCCTACGGCCAGGCCAAGGTCTCCGAGGCCGCCGTCTCCTTCGTCATCCTCGGCGACACCTTGGCCCATGAGGACTACGTCGTGCGCACCCGCGCCGCCGCCGCCGCGGGCTACCTGCCTGTCGAGCTGGCCGAGCGCCTCTGCGGCATGGCGGCCGGCATGTACAGCAACCCGGCGATGGCCCGCGAGGAGGCTGTGCGCTCGGCCGGCCTCTCCGGCATGGCCCTGATGCTGGCCGCCGAGGAGAAGGGCCTCGGCTCCTGCCCCCTCATCGGCTTCGATCCGGCCGGCGTCGCCGGCGTCCTCGGCCTGTCGGCGCGCTATGTGCCCGCCATGATCATCACCGTCGGCCCGCTGGCCGATGGCAACATGGGCCGCAAGCACCGCCTGCCGGTCGCCGACCTGCTGCGCGTCAACAGCGGCTTCTGATCAGTCACAGGGAGGGTCGTACTGACAGAACACCTCCTCCTCGTCGGTGATGTAGCAGTCACGGTAGATCAGTCCCCCGTCGTCGACCTCCTCGCAGAGCACAAGGCAGCCATCGGCGGGCGTCCAGTCGGCCGTTGGCTCGGCCTTCACCTCCGGGTAGGGTTCGTCGGGGCAGCCTCCAGCCGGCCGGTCGTCTGCGGTGTCCTCGGACTTGTCAGCGCAGGCGAAGAAGAGCAGCAGGGCGAACATACACACCTCCGGGAGCATTCTGTCGTGCAGACAGGGCGATGGCACGCGGGGTGTCTCTGTGGCATTCGAGGTCTTCGGCCCTTGTCTCCAGGGCTCCGCCCAGGGGCACCCGCCCGCAGCCGGGGCGTTGAAGGGCGCTTTCCTGTGGTTGGCTCAAAGTAGCGGGCGTGTAACGTCCTGTTACGCCGACGTCTGGGTTGGCTCCAGGTGGGCCGGGTCGCCCACCCGCAGCCGGCCGGGCTGGAGCACCGCGGCGTAGACCCGGCTCGATCCCCCCTCGGTCTGGTGGTGGAGGCGGTCGATGCGCCCGTCGTGGAACCAGCGCGCGTTTTGGCTGCAGGGCAGGGCGTAGGCCAGCACCGCGCAGCGCACGGCGCCCAGATGGAGACAGACCCCCGGCCGAACCAGTCTCCAGTCGAGGCCGGCGATCGACAGGTTCTCGCCGGCGAAGCCAGGGCCGATCGGGTGGCCCTCGGCCGCCAGACCCTCCACCGCCTCGGCCGACCAGAGACAGAGCGCCTGGTAGGGCCGGCCGTGGTGGCGCTGGGTCTTCTGACGGTCGCCGGCGAGGCCGCTCCAGCCCACCTCGCCGAAGAGGGCCGGCTGTTTGGGGACCCCGCCATCCGACACAAAGACGCCCGCCACCCGGCCCTCCATTGGCCTTGGCAGCAGTCCGGCCGTCGACAGGGTCGCCCGCGACTGGCGCAGCAGGGCCCAGGCCGATTCGACGCAGGCCTGCAGCGGCGCCCCCGCCGAGAGGGCCGCCTGCACCGCGGCCGCCTCCTGCCGGGCGGTCGCGAAGAGGCCGGCGGGGCGGCTCCAGGCAGCCTGGTCGATGAGCTTCACCAGATCTGCGATGAGGTAGCGCCCATGGGCCTCGGAGAAGGTCCAGCCTTCGATCTGCACGCTCATTTCGTCACCGG
>JBEIQK010000227.1:0-8686 GCA_040376505.1 Alphaproteobacteria bacterium
ATCGGCGGGCTGGGCGTGTCGCAGGGCTACACCGACCAGCCCACCGGCAGCGCCGCCCGCTTCCTGCCCGACCCCTGGAGCGACCGGCCGGGGGCCCGCCTCTTCCGCAGCGGCGACCTCGCCCGCTGGGGGGCCGACGGCGCCCTGCGCTTCCTCGGCCGCCGCGACGCCCAGGTGAAGGTGCGCGGCTTTCGGGTGGAGCTGCCGGCCCTGGAGGCGGCGCTGGCGGCCCTCCCCGGCGTGATCGACGCCGCCGCCGACCTGCGCGAGCAGCAGCTGATGGCCTGGGTGAGCCCGGCCGCAGGCGCCACCCTGGAGCCCCTCACCCTGCTGGCGACCTTGCAGACCCGGGTGCCCGCCTACATGGTGCCCACCCGGCTGATGGTGGTGCCGTCTTTGCCGCGGGGCCTCGCCGGAAAGGTCGATCGGCGCAGCCTGATCACACCGCCACCCCAACGCCCCCTCACCCGGGGGCCCCGCAGCCCGCTGGTGGAGCTGGTCGCCCAGGCCTGGGCCGAGGTGCTCGGCCTGCCGGCCGTCGACCCCGAGGTGCCCTTCCAGGAGTTCGGTGGCCACTCGCTCGCCGCCGCCGCCGTGATCTCCCGCATCGAGCAGCTCTGCGCCATCCGGCTCAGCTTTCAAGAGGTCTTTGACCACCCCACCCCCGTGGCCCTGGCCCGCCGCCTCGCCCAGGGGGGCCGCGCCGCCCGGCCGCCCCTCACGCCGCGGCCGCCGGGCCCCCTCCCCCTCTCCGACGCCCAGCGGCGCATGCTGGTGCTGGCGGCGCTGGCCCCCGACGACCCCTCCTACCTGCTGCCCTGCGCCCTGCGCCTCGGCGGGCCCCTGGAGCCCGCGCTCCTGGAGGCCGCCCTGGCCGGCGTGATCGGCCGCCACGAGATCCTGCGCACCCGCTACCGCCCAAGCCCGGCCGGGCCCCAGGCCTTCCTCGGCGCGCCGGCCCCCTTGCGCCGGCTGACCGCGCCCCCCGGCAGCGCCTGGCCCCCCTCCCTTTGGGCGCCCCTGGATCTCCTCACCGAGGGCCCCCTGCGCACCGCCCTCATCGAGGAGGCCCCCGATCAGCATGTGCTCGTGATCGTGGCCCACCACATCGCGGTGGACGGCCACTCCACCCAACTGCTGCTCACCGAGCTGATGGAGACCCTCGAAGACCTGCGCGCCGGCCGCCCCCTGGCCCCGCCACCGGCCCTGCAGCTCGCCGACTACAACGCCAGCCTCGCCCTCGCCGATCGACCCGAAGAGCGGGCCCAGGAGCGGCGCTGGTGGGCCGAGACGCTCCGCGGCGCGCCCACCCTGGGCCTGCCCGGCGCCCCCGCGGGCCAATGGAAGGGCCTCGGACGCCGGGGCCCCCTGCCCCTCTCCACCGTGGAGCCGCTGTTGGCCGTAGGGCGGGCCGCGCAGGCCACCCCCTTCATGGCCCTGCTGACCGCCTTTTTCGTTGGCCTGGGCCGCCAGACCCAGCGCTGGGACCTGCCGGTGGCCACGCCGATGAGCCTGCGCGGCGAGCCCGCCCTCGACCGCATGATGGGCAACCTCATCAACACCGTGCTGATCCGCGTCGATCTGCGCGACCGGCCCTCGTTTCGCGTGGCGCTGGGGCGGGTTCGCGAGGCGGTGCTGGCGGCCTGGGCCCACCGCGAGCTGCCCTACAACGAGGTGGTGGAGGTGGCCGGCAGCGGCCCCCAGGGCGCGCCCCTGGCCACGGTGATGTTCCTCCTCGAAGCACCGGCGGCCCCCCTGCGCTGGCCCGGCCTCGAGGCCTCGCTGATCGAGCTGCCCACAGGCGGCGCCAAGTTCGACCTCACCGTGGCCGTCTCCCCCGGAGAGGCCGTCACCGTCGAGCTCCGCGACCAGCCCGGCGCCGCAGCGCGGGCCGAGGGCTGGCTCCAGGCGATCCCCGCCCTGCTCACCGAGCTGGCCGCCGATCCCGACCAGCCCGTGGGCCCGCCCCCGCTGCCCGCCTCGCTGCGCGGACCCCCGGCGCCGCGGCCGGCCCCCCTGCTCCTCGACGCCCTCGCCGCGCGTGCCCAGGCCGCCCCCACCGATCCGGCGCTGATCGCCGACGGGCACACCCTCTCGATCGAAGGGCTGCACCAGGCGGCGCGGGCGCGGGCCTCGGCCCTTTGGGCGCGCGGGCTGCGGCCCGGCGACCGGGTGGGCCTCTGCCTGCCCCGCTGCGCCACGCTGCTGATCGACCTCCTCGCCGTGCTGCTCTGCCGGGCCGCCGTGGTGCCCATCGACCCCGACCTGCCGGCCGCCCGTCGACAGATGATCGCCGACGACGCCGGCGTGGTCTTTGTCCTCGACGAGGAGGGCTCCACTTTGGCCCTGGCCGGCCCGCCGCCGCCCACCGCCCCGCCGGGGCCCGCCGACCTGGCCTACCTGCTCTACACCTCGGGCTCCACCGGCCGGCCCAAGGGGGTGGCGGTCAGCCATGGCGCCCTGGCCGGCTACCTCGACTGGGTGCGCCAGGAGCACCTCGGCGACCGCCCCGGCCTCGTGCCGGTGCTCACCTCGATTGGCTTCGATCTCACGATCACCGCGCTGCTGGCGCCGCTGTGCGCCCGGCAGACCGTCTGGATGCACCGCCCCACCGATCTCCCCGCCCTGCTGCGGCTCTTCGCCGAGGGGCCGCCCTGGGCCCTGCTCAAGCTCACCCCTTCGCACCTGCGCCTGCTCCGCGAGGCCGGCCTGACCCCCGACGCAGCGGTGGTGGTGGTGGGCGGCGAGGCCCTGGCGGCCGACGACCTGCGGGCCTGGGCAGCGGCGCGGCCGGCGATGCGGGTGGTGAACGAGTACGGCCCCACCGAGGCGGTGGTGGGCTGCTGCAGCCACGCGGCCGACCCGGCCCAGCCCGGCAGCGTGCCGATCGGCAGCCCCCACACCGCGGTCGACCTGCACCTGCTCGACGAGGCCGGAGAGCCCGTGCCCGACGGCGCCCTGGGCGAGCTGTTCATCGGCGGCCCCGGCCTCGCGATGGGCTACTGGGGCCGGCCCGCCGAGACCGCGCTGCGCTTTTTGCCCGATCCCTGCGGGCCCCCCGGCGCCCGCCGCTACCGCACCGGCGACCTCGTCCACCGCCAGCCCGACGGCCTGCTGGTCTACCACGGCCGCCAGGACGACCAGATCAAGCTGCGCGGCCACCGCATTGAGCCCGCCGAGATCGAGGCGACCCTGCTCAGCCACCCCGGCGTCTCGGCGGCGGTGGTGCAAAAGGCCCGCACCGGGCGGCCCCGCCTGCTGGCCTGGGTGCGCGGCGACGCCGTCGGGGCGCTGGCCCTGGCCCGGTCGCGCCTGCCGGCCTGGATGGTGCCCGATCAGATCATCCCCCTCGACGCCCTGCCGCTCACCCACAACGGAAAGGTCGACCGCGCCAGCCTCCCCGAGCCGGCGCCGGCGGGGGCCCGCCCGGCCACCCCCACCGAGCTGCGCCTCAGCCTCGCCTGGGAGCCCATCCTGGGGCCGATCGACGTCACGGCCGACCTCTTCGCCGATCTCGGGGTGAAGTCCCTCGACCTGCTGGCCCTGGGCGCCGCGGCGGGCCCGTCGCTCGGTCGCCCGCTGCCCCTCACCGCCCTGCTGCGGCACCCCACCGTGCGGGCCCTGGCCCGGGCGATGGACGAAGACCAGCCGGCCACCGGCGACCTCATCGCCCTGCGCACCGAGGGCGAGGGCCCGCCGATCGTCTGTCTACCTTCGTCGGTGGGCCGGGCCGCCTCCTACCTCGCGCTGGCCCGGGCCCTGCGGCAGCCCGCCTACGCCTTTGAGGCGCCCGGCCTCGACGGCAGCGAGGCGCCCTTCACCGAGGCCGCCGCCCTGGTGCGCCGGTACGCCGCCGCGCTGCAAGAGGCCCTGCCCGCGGGGCCGGTGATCCTCCTCGGTCACTCCTCCGGCGGCCCCCTGGCCCACGCCCTGGCCGAGCGGCTCCACGCGATGGGGCGGGCGGTGCCCCTGGTGGTGGTGATCGACACCCCCGCCGCCGCCGACCCCTCACCCCTGCCCGACGACGCCGCGCTGCTCGACAACCACCTGCACCTCCTGCGCCTGCTGCTCGGCGAAGCCGACGCCACCCCCGTCCCCGACCGCCGGGCGGCCGCTCGCAGCCTGTGGACCCAGGCCGGCCTGCCCGGTGATCCGCAGATCGACGCCGCCCTGGCGGTGGAGCGGGGTCTGCTCACCGCCCGGCAGACCCAGTCCCTCGGCCGCATCGCCGGTGATCTGCTGCTGATCCGGGCCGGTGAAGAGGTTGCGCCCGACGACTGGGGCTGGGGGCCCCATGTGGGCGGGCGACTGAACGTGGTCGCGCTGGAAGGCGACCACCACACCCTGATGACCCCGCCGCGGGTCGACGCGCTGGCCACCCTCGTGGCCCGGGCGGCCTCCCTTGCCACCTTGAACAACGATGAGAGCGCTGATCGTGTCTGACTACAATCGAAACGCCGTCTGGTGCGAGGTTCTGGTGGCCCAACTGGTCGCCTGCGGGCTGCGCGACGTGGTGGTCTGCGCGGGCAACCGCTCCTCGGCCCTGGTGCTGACCCTGGCCGAGACCCCCGCGGTGACCGCCATCCCCCACATCGATGAGCGCAGCGGCGCCTTCGTGGCGTTGGGGCTCGCCCGGGCGAGCGGGCGGCCGGTTGGCATCACCACCACCTCCGGCTCGGCCGTGGCCAACCTCACCCCGGCCCTCGCCGAGGCCCACGCCAGCGGCGTCGCGCTGGTGGTGCTCTCCTGCGATCGACCGGTGGCCTGGCGCGGGGCCGGGGCGCCCCAGGTGGCCGATCACCTGGGGGCCAGCGCCCCCTATGTGCGCGCCGCCGTCGATCTCCCCGAGCCGGCCGTCGACGATGCGGCCCTGCGCGCCCTGCAAGAGACGGTGGTGCGCCTGCTGACCCGGGCCACCGCCGCCTTTGACCCCGGGCCGGTGCACCTGAACATTCCCTTTCATGGGCGGATCTGCCCCACCGAAGAAGAGGAGGAGGCCTTTGAGCCCCCCGCCGGCCTCCCGGCTCCGCTCCCGGCCCCGCCCTGGCCCCCGCCGGCCGCCGCCTCCGGGTCGACCGAGGGCCTCCGCCCCGGCCTGCGGGGGCTGATCTACGCCGGCAGCATCTGTCCGCTCTCGCCCGACGAGGTGGCGGCCCTCGCCGAAGGCACCGGATTTCCCGTGCTCACCGACTGTCCAGGGCTGCTGCGACGGCCGGCCATCCCCAACCTGATCGCCGCGGGCGACGCCATCGCCTGGCACCCTCTGTTTTCGGAGTGGGGCCCCGAGGTGGTGATTCGACTGGGCTCGGCGCCGATCACCGAGGCGGCGATGAACCTGCTCAGCGCCTGCAGCGGGCCGATCCTCCGCCTCGATCACCGGCCGGTGGAGCGCGACTTCCTGCACCCGCAGCTCCAGGTGCTCACCCCGCCCTTCGCGCCGGCCCTGGACCGGCTGATCGCCGCCCTGGGGCCGGGAGACCCCGACTGGCTGGCCTTCTGGAAGCAGGCCGAGCTCCGCGCCCAGGCCGCGCGCCGCGCGCAGGTGGAGGCGATGCCCTGGGGCGAGAGCCAGGCCGCCGCCACCGTCTGCGCCGCCGAGGGCTTTGGCTTCTTTCACATCGCCAATTCCATGTCAGTGCGCCACGCCAACCTGCACCTCGTCCCCAATGGTGAGGATCAGCCCATCTTCGCCAATCGCGGCGTGAACGGCATCGACGGCACCCTGGGCACCTTCCTGGGCGAGCTGCTGGCCACCGGGCGCTGGGGCCTGCTGCTGGTGGGAGACCAGACGGTGGTGCACGATCTGCCCGCCCTGGCGCTGCTCAGTCAGGTGGGCAGCCCCGTCAACGGGACCCTCTGCGTCATGAACAACGCCGGCGGCAGCGTCTTTGACATGGTCGCCTGCGCGCGCTTCCCCAACTACCGCCGCTTTGTGCGCAACGCCCCCAATGTCTCCTTCGCCGGCGTCGCCGCCACCTTTGGGCTGCACTTCGAGCAGGTCACCGACCGCGCTGGCTTGGAGGCCGCCCTTCAGTCGGCGGCCACCCGGCCGGGACTGGGCCTGCTGGAGGTGGTGGTGCCCGACACCGGCCTGCGCGACGACCTCGTCTCGCTGGTCGGCAGCATGTGTATGGCGATCTCCGCCACCGACGACTGAATCTCTGCCCACCCTTCGCCCGGAGCCCCCGCATGGAGATCGATCTCCCCGCCATGATCGGCGAGCTGATGGCCTCGTCTGACCACGACGCCATCCTTCGCCAGCACCTCAGCGCGCTGATCGCGCAGACCCAGGCCGCCGCCGCCGCCGGCGACCGGGGCGCCCACTGGCAGCCGGGTGAGCCCCTGCGGCTCTTCCTCGCCGGCTACAATGGGGGCGGCAACACCGGCGCCGATCTGCGCGTCTTCGAGCTGATCCGCCAGCTCCACCACCTGTTGGGGCCCCAGGTCGACCCGGGCGTGATGGTGTCGGGCGCCAGCGCCGGCGAGGTCTTCGTCGACACCCGGCTCGAAGAGATGGACACCTACCTGCCGGTCGCCCTCTGGCAAAAGGTCCGCGCCCACCACGGCGTGATCGCCAGCGAGGGCTCGATGTTCAAGTCGAACTTCTCCGAGCTGCTCTCCATCATCATGACCGCCGGCCTCGGCCTCGCGGTGGCCGATCAGAAGCTGGCGGTGGCCTATGGCGGCGAGGCCGGGGCGATGAGCCCGGATCTGGCCGCCTTTGTTCAGCAGCACGCCCGCGGTGCCTGGCTGGTCTGTCGCAGCGACAGCTCGGTGCAGCGGCTGCGCGACCTGGGGCTGCCGGCCGAGCGCGGCGTGGACACCGCCTGGACCTGGGCGCCCCCGGCCGGCGTGGACGGAGCCGCCCCCTTGCGAGCGGCGGGGTGGGATGGACAGAAGCCGGTGATCGCCTTCTGCCCGGTGAACCCCTTCTGGTGGCCCGTAAAGCCCGATCCGGCGCGGGCGGCCGCGATGGAGGCCGACGGCAGCCACGCCGAAGACCACTACGGCGGCGGCCTCTTTCACCGCCGCGACGCCACCACCGACGCCCAGGTCAACGCCTACCTCGACGGCATGGCCGAGGGGGTCCGCGCCGCCCGGTCGGCCGGGGCGATGGTGCTGATCGTGGGGATGGAGCGACTGGATCGCGACGTCTGTGTACGCCTCGCCGACCGGGTGGGGGGCGCCCCCCTCCTGCTCAGCGGCGAGGCCTCGGCCCCGCAGATCGCCGCCACCTTGCGTTGCTGCGCCGGGCTCGTCAGCTCGCGCTTTCATGCCCTGGTGCTGGCGGCGCCGGCCGGCGTGCCGGCGGTGGGCGTCTCCTTTGACGAGCGCATCGAGAACCTGCTGCGGTCCTCCGGCCAGCCCGAGCTGCTGCTTGGCGTGCGCGATCCCGACCTCGGTGAACGCGTCGCGGTGGGCATCTCCGCCTTGTTGACCGATCGCGAGGCCCGGAGCCACCGGCTGCGTCGCTTCGCCGGCGGCGAGCTGCGGGCCCTGGGCGACATGGGGCGCCGACTGGTGGCCCAGGTTCGGGCGCACCACCCTGACTTTCCAGCCCCCGACCTCGGCGCCGACCCCCTGCGCCACCTGCCGCCGCTCGCGCCGGCCCTGCTGCCCCTCCTCGACCTCTGAACCCACCCCAGGAGCCCCGATGGATCCGCGCACCAGCCCGCTTTCTCAGCAGATGCTCATGCTTTCGTATGTCGTGTATGCCGGCACCAGGCTCACCGGCGACTCGCTCGATGCGCGCCTCGGCGCGCTCTTCACCGAGGTGGCGGCGCGCAGCCCGATCCTCGACCAGCAGTGGACCGGCGTCTGGGGTCCGGCGACCTATGTCGCCCCGGGCGAGGACACCGCGGCGAATGTGGTCTTTGTGGCCCAAAGCGTACAGTCGCCCAACACCTACGCCCTCGTCGTGCGGGGCACCAACAGCGCCGCGCCTTACGATCTTCTCGAAGACTTCGGCGTTCACAGCGCGGTGGCCTGGCCTTTTGGTGAGCCGGCCCCGCTACAGCCCCAGATCGCCCGCGGCTATGGGCTGGCGATGCAGGCCATCGCCGCGATGGAGCCCACCGCGGGGGCCGCCGCGGCTGGACAGACCCTCCTGCAGTGGCTGTCGGCCCTCACCGCTGAGGGCGCGGCGATTGAGCTCATCTGCACCGGTCAGAGCCTGGGCGGCGGCCTCGCGCCGACGGTGGCCCTCTGGCTGCAGAACGTGCAGGGGACGGCCTGGGACCCGCAGAAGCAGGCCACCGTAGGGGCGATCTCCTTCGCCGGCCCCACGGCGGGGGACGCCGACTTCGCGGCCTGGAGCGAGGCCTGCCTGGGCGACCGTCTGATCCGGGTGGTCAATTCCCTCGACGTGGCGCCGCGCACCTGGAACGCCGCGCAGATGACGACCATCCCCGATCTCTACGGCACCATCGCCGGCTACAAGGTCGCCGCCTTGCTGGTCGCGGCCCAACTGCGGCTGTCGGCCGGCGTGAGCTACACCCAGCCCTTCGCCGACCTGCCGCCCCTCGAAGGCACCCTGGACGCCAACCAGACCTTCTGGTTCACCCAGGCGGCCTGGCAGCATGTCTATGGCTACCTGCAGATCCTGGGGCTGCAGCGCGAGCTGCCGCTGGTGGCCTGGATCTTCGGCCCGGGCGCCACCGCCGAGCCCGCAGCGGCGGCCTGAAGC
>JBEIQK010000053.1:0-15940 GCA_040376505.1 Alphaproteobacteria bacterium
CAGTTTCGCGCGCCGGGAGAGTGGTTCGCTTAGATCTACGCCGCCTATTACCTGGGCACCTTAGACACCAAAGGCGCCGAGTACGACCTGATTCGCGACGAGGTCCACGCCGTCTGAGCCCCCTCGCCGGCCGGCGCTGCGGCGATAAGGCCCCCCAATGCCCACGCCCCTGCCTGGCCCCCGCGCCCACCAGCGCGGCACCCGCGCCCTGCTCACCGCCCTCTTCGGCGCGCCGCCGGCCGTCCTCGACCCCCTGTGGGCCCAGCCCCTGCCCGAGGAGGCCCCGCCCGGGCAGGCCGGCTTCAAGTACGACCTCTACCTCACCGAGGGCGAGCGCCCCGGCTGGGGCATCGCCTACAACGCCCGCTGGGCCGACCCCGCGGCCGAGCGCGCCGCCCTGGCTGCAGCGCTTGGCCCCACCTACGACTGGGCCCGCGCCGAGCGCTTTGTCGCCCACCTCGACGGCGCCCAGACCCTGGCACTGGGCTTCTCCGCGGGGCCGCCCCGGGTCAAGCTCTACCGCCAGGAGGAGCCCTGGGGCGCCGGCCTCACCGATGGCCCCGGCCTCGCCGCCCTCGGCCAGTCCCTCGATCTGCCCCTGCCTGCCTGGGTCGCCGAGCTTGGCCCCATCGGCGTGGTCACCCTGGAGCTGCGCGCCGACGGCACCTGCGCGCTCAAGGCCTACCTCGGCGCCCCAAGCCCCCACACCCTCGCCGATCGGGCCCCCGAGCTGCTCCCGGCCATGGCCCAGTGCACCGAGGCCGGCGCCTGGTTCTACCTGACCCTGCGCTTCGACCCCCAGGGCGTGCGCACCGCCCTGAACAAGATCTACAATCCCCAGGAAGACGACCCGGCCGCCGCCTGGGCCGACGTCGCCCGCCTCTTCGCGGCCGCCGGCGCCAACCTCGACCGCCTGCGTCAGCGCTGCCCGCCCGGCCTGGAGCTGCGCCCCACCGCCACCGCCGTCGAGGCCGGTGGCAAGCAGGTCGACGTCTATGTCGCCGCCTTTCAGCGGCCCGTGGCGCCCGCCCTCGTCGATGATTCGCAGATCCACGCGATCCTCACCGCCTGGTGCGCCGAGCACACCGGCTTTGTTCCCCGCCCGATCGCGGCCGAGGGGGCCGCCCGGGTGGTGGCCGCCGGGGGACCTCGTGGCGACCTGCGCCTGCGCCTGCGCGCCCAATCCCCTGTCGAAGTGCTGGCCGACATCGGCCAGCCCGCCCTCGCCGCCAGCCTCGCCGCCGCGCTCACGCCGGCCCTCGCCGCCCTGCCCGCCGGCGACAAGGCCGATCACGCCCGCCGCGTCGAGCTCTTCACCGTGGATGGCTGCTCCCTCGCCTGCGCCTTCTGCTGCGAGTCCACCCGCATCGCCCAGAAGCGCCTGCTGCCCACCGCCACCGTTCAGGCCCGCCTGCGCGAGGCCGCCGCCCAGGGCGTGGGCTTGGTGCAGTTCATGGGCGGCGAGGCCAGCCTTCACCCCGACTTTGTCGACCACCTGCGCACCGCCAAGGGTCTTGGACTGTCTACCTACACCATCACCAACCTGCTGCGCTGGGAGGACCGCGCCTTCGCCGAGGCCGTGGCACCCCTGCTCGACGAGGTGATGGTCTCCGTTCACGCCGCCAGCGCCCAGACCGGCGCCCTCATCACCGGGCGGTCGAGCTGGTGGACCCGCTTCTGTGTCGCCCACAAACACGCCGTCTCCACCCTGCAAGGCCGGGTGCGGGCCAGCACCGTGCTCACCGTTCACACCCTCCCCGAGCTCGACGCCATCGCTGATCTCGTCGCCGCCCTGCGCCCCCAGGCCTGGATCTTCGGCAGCCCCGTGCCTGTCGCCGCGGCCCGGGCCGACGCCCTGGAATTGGGGCTGAGCCTGACCCAGTGGCGCGCCCTCCGGCCACGACTGGAGGCCCTGTCGACCCGGATGGCCGCCCAGGGCTGCCGCCTCGTGTTCTTCTGCGTGCCGCCCTGCGTGCTCGGGCCGATGCTCGCCGATGACACCCACGACGAGTTGATCGACGGCCAGGACCTCTCCGACGGGGCCGCCGCCAGCGATGAGATGACCTTCTTCTGGTCGCAAGCCGACTTCCTCTCCGAGCGCCGGCCGGTCACCCTGGCGCGCCGGCGGGGCCTCGCCTGTCAGTCCTGCCAACGCCGCGACCGATGCGGCGGCTACTTCGCCGCCTACCTCGACCGCCACGGCGAAGGCGAGCTGGAGCCCTATCAGCGCTGAGGGCGAGGGCCGAAGCGCCTGCCCTACCAGTCTTCGAGCCCCGGCACCGCAGGTCTGTCTACGCCCAAGGCGTGGGCCACGCGCAGGCCCGAGCTCATCGCTCCGTGAACATAGCCATAGCAGGCAAAGCAGGTGGCCTCGCCGGCGAAGCGCAGCCGCTCTCCCTCGGCCTCGCCCAGGGCGTCGATGTCATCGCGGCTGCCCCCCACCGGGATGAAGCTGTAGCTGCCGTAGGCGTAGGGGTCCACGGTCCAGCCTGTGGCGTAGCTGGCCTTGGGCGTGGGCACGCTGCGCCCGGTCGCCGCCGCCAGCATGTCGAGGGCCCCCGCCACCAGTTCGGGCTGGGTCCAGTCGCCCTGAACAGACCGCGCGAAGCGCCCGGCGTAGAGGGCCACCAGGGTCGGCTGCCCGGTCAGCGCGCTGATGTCGTAGTATTCGGGGAAGCGCCCGCTGGCGTCCATCGCCACCGCGGTGATGCTGCCGCTCCACCAGTCTTCGTCCCAGGTGAGCACCACCTTTTCGAGGTTGCCCATCTCCAGGCGCCCCATCGCCGCCACCTTGGCCGCCGACAGCGGCGGATCGAAGGCGATGGCCCCCTTCTGCAGCACGCCGAGCGGCACCGTCACCACCACATGGCTGCCCTCGAAGTCGAGCCCCGCCGCCCGCACCACCACGCCGTCGGCCTCCACCCGGATGTCGGTGACCGGGTGAGAGAGCTGCGGATCGAGCCCCTCGGCCAGCGCGTCGAGGAAGGGCCCGTAGCCGCCATCGGGGAAGTAATCCCCGCCGCGCAGACCCCCTTCGCGGTCAAACCACTCCAGGCTGTGTTCATCCACCGGCCCGGCGTAGTCCAATTCATCGGCCCACAGATCGATGGCGAAGCGGGCGAGCCGCGCGTCGAGGCCGCTCAGCCCCTCATCGGCGATCCAGGCGTCGCGGGCGTCGGCCACGCTGGCGCTGGGGCCAAGCGCGCTGCGCAGGGCCGGCACGGCGTCAAAGAAGCCCTCATAGGCCCAGTCCAACTCCTCCCAGGCTGCGTCCCCCAACTGGCTGTCGGTGGCCTCGTCGTAGACATGGCTCCAGGGCAGACGGTCTTTTGTGTAGCCCAGGCCATAGGCGTCCATCAGATCGACCACGGGGTTGTTCTGGTCGCCATGGATCCAGGCCCCGCCGGCGTCCACCGTCACCCCGCCGATCACCTTCGGGTTGATCCGCCCGCCGATGCGATCGCGGGCCTCGAGCAGGGTGACCTCGACCCCGGCCTCGTGCAGCACCCGCGCCGCCGTCAGGCCCGCCACCCCAGCGCCGACCACGATGACATGGGCATTGGGGTCGACCGTGTCGCCGCCGCCCTTGCCGCCGCCCGCGCAGGCGCAGAGAAGAGAGAGGAGCAGGGACCTCATGCCGTGCGGATCCGCTGGGCGAACCACCAGTGGTGGCCGCCGGGATCGACGCAGCCATAGGTGCGATCGGCCCAATACTCAGGCCCGTAGTCGGAGTCGGAGAGCGGCCGAAAGAGCGTGGCCCCCGCCGCCAGGGCGCGGGCGCAGTGGGCGTCGACGTCATCGACGTAGAGGAAGAGGGCCTGGGTGTTGCGACCCCCCGCCTGGCCGGGGCTGGCCATCCAGCCGCCGCCGGCGCTGCCGACCATCACCACGGCCTCGCCGAAGACCAACTCGGAGTGCTGCACCTCACCGTCGGGGCCCTCCACGCAGGTGCGGGTGGTGAAGCCAAAGGCCGCCTCCAGAAAGGCGATGGCGGCGCGGGCGTCGTCGTAAAAGAGGCTGGAAGAGAGGCGCGGCCAGCCGGGCGGAGAGGGCGTCATCAGGGCTCCCAGAGAGGCGCCCAGCCTATGGCCCGGCTGAGCCGTCGGCAAACCCCGCCCCCTTGTTGGGAATGGTCAGAACGATGCCTTCTGTGCACCCCGCCAGATCAACCCCGGGGCCGGAGTCAGACATGAGCTCCCCTTTCACCTTGAAGCTGCAGCTCAACGGGCTGCTGTGCGACCGCTGCGACGAGGCCCTCTCGGGCGTTGAGGTGCGCCTGATCGGCGCCCGCGAAGACCAGGACACGATCCGCCGCGCCGTGGACGATCCCAAGCGCACCCTGGAGGTGCTCGACCCGAAGGTCGCCCGGGACCGGGCCGAGCGCGCCCTCGCCCGCGGGACCACCGACGCCCGCGGCGCCCTCGTCCTCACCCTCGACGCGGGCTACGCCGGCGGCCCTCTGGAGATCGACCTCTCCCTGCGCGAGGCCCCCGGTCAGTCCGAGCCCAGCCCCCGGCCGGTCACCGTGTACCTGACCACATTCCAGCCAAGCTGGCGCGGCAAGACCGAACGGGCCGCCGCCTTCGCCTACACGATGCCCAGCCGCCTGTGGTGCGCCCTGCGCGGCCTGCTCGGCGCCTGGGTGATCTGCGGGCGGGTGGTGATCGAAGGCACCGATGTGGGCGTGGCCGACCTGCGCCTGGAGGCCTTTGACACCGACCTCTTCCAGGACGACGCGCTCGGCAGCGCCATCAGCGGGCCCGACGGCCGCTTTCGCATCGACTACACGCCGGCCGACTTTGAGAAGACCCTGCTCTCGCCGGTCTTCAACGTGGAGTTCACTCCCGGCCCCGATCTGTACTTCCGTACCTTCACGGCGGCGGGAGACCCCTTCTTCGCCGAGCCACGCCTGAGCGGTCGGAGCCCCGGCCGCGGCAATGTGCGCCCCTGCGCCTGCGTCACCGTGCAGGTGCCCGCCCAGCCGCCGGCGGAGGAGCGCCCCGACGACCCGCGCTTTCGCCCCTACTGGACCCACATCGGCGACTTCTCGCTCAGCTCGGATCTCGATCCAGTCACCGGCCGCACCACCACCACCCACGATGTCCCCGCGCTGGGCGGTGTCCACCGCCGCGGCCTTGGCTTCGCAGGCTCGCTGCCGCTCGGCGGCTACGTGCCGTCCCGCTACGCCGGCCTCGATCTGCGCTACCGCTTCCGCGTCGAGGGCCCGGGCGGCCTCAACACGGCGGTGACCGGCGCCACCCTCTCACCCCTGCGGGTCGGCTACCGCAACCTCTTCTGGAAGCGGGTCGGCGACGTCGGGACCATCGAGCCCGTGCCCATCGTCGTCGGTGCAGTGGCCAGCGCGCCGCCCGCCCACGCCCCCAGCGATCCCGGCCCCTGGGAGCCCAACCCGGTCTTCGTTGTCGCCCCCGACGCCGACGGTTTCATCCTTTTCGACGCCAACGCCATCGGCGGCGGCTTTGGCGTGGCCGGCGCGCTGATCGGCCTCCACACTCCGGCCCTGCTGCCGGCCGGCGCTGATCCCTCTGTTCAGGCTGGAACCCCAGTCCCCCTCGCCCTCCAGCGCCAGGGCGCCCTCTTCCGGGTGATCTTCGAGGTTGCCGCCGTCGGCGGCGCCATCCTCCCCGCCTACAGCCGCGCGCTGGAGCGCCTCTTCGTCTCCAACCACGGCGTGGTGGGCCGCCTCGGCCTCGCGGAGCTCGGCCCCACCGGCGTGGGCTGCTCGCCGATCGACGAGACGGTGTCGGTTCAGGTCACGGTCGATCACGAGCTGCTGGAGTCCTGGTCGGTCGGTCTGTCCACGGCTGCCCCTGGCCTGCCCGCCCTGAGCCTGCCCGCCGGCGTCGGCCCCCGCGGGGTCGCCGACACCTTCGTGATGGACAGCTCGACCTGGCCGGCCTGCTCCTACCTCGTCACGCTGACCACGCGGGCCGCGCTCACCGATGGCATCAACGACGCCCCCGCGCAGAGCCTGGCCGCCTTGACCTTCTGCATCGATCGTCACCCCTGAGCCCGGGCGCCTAACGCCCGAAGCGCCGCTCGCTGGCTGCATAGTCGGCGAGGGCGCGGGCCAGGGCCTCCTCCTCAAAGTCGGGCCAGAGCGTGGGAGAAAAACAGAGCTGCGCCTCGGCGAGGCCCCAGGCCAGAAATCCGGCGCTGAGGTGCGGCTGGCCGCCGGTGCGGATCAACAGATCGACCGGCGGCAGGTGGGCGGTCCAAAGGTGCTCGCCCAGGCTGCCCCTCGCCCCCGACCGCGCGAAGGACTCCGCGGCGGCCTGCAGCTCCTCGCGGCCATCATAGGCCATCAGCAGCACGAGGCGGCGCGGCCCTGGCCCCCTCGGCATCGCTGCGCAGGCGGGGAGGATCTGTGGACAGAGGTCTTCGATGCGACCGATGGCCTCAAAGCGGGCCCCGGCCGCTGCCACCCGCGCCGCCCCCTCCCCTTCGAGGAAGCCCACCAGGGCGCGCAGGATGCCCTCCACCTCGCCGGGGGCCCGCAGGGTCAGGTTGGCCGGCGAGCCCCACCAGAAGGTCACCGTCTCCACCCCGGCCTCCCAGGCGGCGCTCATCACCCGCCCCACCGCGGCGATGCCGGCGTCATGTCCCTCCGAGGGGCCAAGGCCCCGCGCCCGGGCCCAACGGCGGTTGCCATCGGGGATCAGCGCGAGGTGGCGCGGGATCACAGCAGGCGCGCCGCCGGGTCCTCGGGGGAGGGGCCCTCGGGCAGGCCGGGAAAGTCCTGGGCCAGCAGCGCCGGGTCGACGCCGCCGAAGAGGCGCTGCTCGCCGCCGACCCAGCCGACCAGCCAGCGGTCGAGGCCCTCCTCGCGGCCATAGGCCACCTCGCCGATGCCCCGCAGCAGGTAGCTGGTCACCTGGCGCGGGCCCTCCTCGGCGTCGAGGCAGATGCCCTCGTGCTCCTCGGGGGGCTGGCCCTCCACGGTGAGGCGCAGGCGGCCCTTCCAGGCGAGGCGGACCCGCGAGGCGCTGCCCTCGATCGGCCGGTGCCAGACCCCGGGGCTGAGCACGGCGGGCAGCTCGATGACGCGGGCGTGCTGGTTCTGGCCCTCGCGGCGCAGGTAGCGGCCGACCTCGGCGAAGCGGCCCTCACCGAGGAGGAACTCGACCCGATCCAGGGCCCGGAGGGGCTGGCCGGGCTCATAGTGGCAGAGGAGCCGGCGTCGGGGTGGGCCGGGCTCGACCCAGCTTCGGGAGATGCGGCCGCCGCCGCCGGGCAGGGCCCAAAGGCCGAGGTCGGGGCCGCTACCGGTCCACAGCCAGTCGGCGAGGTGGGCGGGGCCTTCGTGGTCTTCGATGCGGGCGATCTCCAAACGGCACCTCCGCGGGGAGGGTAGCGCGGTGGAGGCGGGGTCGACCAGCGGGGGGCGGTCGAGGTCGCCGCGGGTCGGCGGTGGCAGAAGCAAAAGAGGCCTGCAGCGGGGTGCTGCAGGCCTCTTGGTGGGGGTGGCTGGGAGGTAGGGGGTGGGCCGGAGACCTCCGCTGGGGAGGCTCCGCCCGCCCGATCAGGCCGCGGCGTTGGCCTTCTTGCCCTTCGCCGCCGGCGGCGTGGCCGGGACGTTGGCGCCCGCCGCCGGCTTCTCGGGGGCAGGCGGCGTGGCCGGGGCCAGCTCCTGGGTCTCCTGCTCCTCCTCGTCCTCCTCCTCCTCCTCCTCTTCGTTGGTCACCTCCGGCGGGGCTGGGGTCTCGGTCTTGGCGGGGGGCGCCTCCTTCTTCGCCGCCGGCGTCTTGCCCTTCGCCGGCGGGGTCTCGGTCTTCAGGCTCTTCAGCGTCTTCTCAGCACCTTCGGTCTTGCCCGCCTCGTTCTTGTCCTTCGGCGGCTCCTTGGCGGGCTCGGTCTTCGTCGCCGCGGCGGTGGGGGTCTTCGTCTTCTCTTTGCGCTTGGGCGCGTCGGAGAAGGCCGGCAGGAGGTCGCGGCAGCCGTCGCGGCCGAGCAGCGCGGTGAGCGAGCGGCCGAGGCGACCGGCCGCTGCGTCGAAGGCCTCCGAGGCGGCCTCCAGCTCACGGCCGCGGGAGAGGCGGATGAAGGCGAGGCTGGCGCCGCCATCGGTGGCCTGCTTCAGCGCCACGGTGGCCGCGCGCAGGCTGGCGAGGTGATCGGCGTTGCCCGCGCGCTCCAGATCGACGGGGAGGCGGGCGAGGAGGTCGGCGATGCGGGTGGCCTTGTCGGCCGGGCGGCCGGCGAGGACCGTGCCCAGGGACCGCCCGCCCAGGAGGCCGGTCAGGCGGGAGGAGAGGCTGCGCCCGTCGGCGCCGCAGAGGGTGGCGGCCCACAGGCGGGCCGCGACGTCAAAGGCCGACTCGACGACGGCGACATCGTCGGTGGCGACGCTCTCCATGCGCAAGGCGTCGCGGTGCGCGGCGTAGACGGCCTCCCACCGCGTGGCCTCGGCGCGGAAGAGGCGCTCCTCGGCGCGCTTGATGTCTTCGTCGACATCGGCGCGCAAGATGAAGGTGCTGACAATGTTCAAGAGCGCCGTGCGCTCACTGTGACTCCGGGTCCGAACTCGGGTGGCCATTTGATCTCTCCAATGAGCGCGGGATGGATTGGGTTGTCCGCGCTCCCTCTTCGTGTAACCCAACCAAATATTCAGGGGGGGGGGCTGTAGACTGGATCAGGCCCTCCAATTCGTCAAGAAGTGTCACCCCCCCCTTATGGGCACCCATCCTCGACCCAAACCCAAAGATCCAAGGCCTCCCCTCCGGGCACCCCCGAACCCAGCCCGAAGATCCAAGGGCTCGCCTCCAAGCCCCCCGAACCCAGCCCGAAGGTCCAAGGGCTCCCCTCGCGGCACCCCCGAACCCAGCCCGAAGATCCAAGGGCCCGCCTCCAAGCCCCCCGACCCCAGCCCGAAGATCCAAGGGCTCGCCTCCGGGCACCCCCGAACCCAGCCCGAAGATCCAAGGGCTCCCCTCCGAGCACCCCCGACCCCAGCCCAAGGATCCAAGGACGCCCCGCCCGCCCCGCTCCCCCTCGCCGCTATGTAACCACCTGGTTAATAACGCCGCCCCCTCGCGGAGCCCCCATGACCACGCCCCCCGTCCTGCTCGCCGAACGCACCCTCGTCGCCCCCCTCGACCGCGTCTACGCCGCCTGGACGGAGCCCGCCCAGCTCAGCCGCTGGTGGGGCCCCCGCGGGATGTCGGTCGACGTGCTCCGCTTCGAGCTGCGGGAGGGAGGCCATTTCCACTACGCGATGCGCAGCCCCAATGGCGACGAGATGTTCGGCCGCTTCCGCTTCATCGAGGTCGACCCGCCCACCCAACTCGTCTGGGCCAACGGCTTCGCCGACGCCGAGGGCGCGCTGGTGCCGGCCCCCTTCCCGGGGCTGGAGGCCTTCCCGCTGGAGAACCTCAACACCCTCACCCTGCGGGCCGCCGGCCCCGGCCAGACCCGCCTGCGGCTGCGCTCCACGCCGCTCAGCGACGATCCGGCCGCCCACGCCGCCTTCGCGGGCCTGCTCCCCTCGATGGAGGGCGGCTTTGGCGGTACCCTCACCAGCCTGGAGGAATTCCTGGCCCATGGCACCTGATCGCGAGGCCGCCCTCAGCGCCACCTTCGCCGCCCTGGCCGACCCGACGCGGCGGGCGATGCTGGCCCGCCTCACAAGCGGCGAGCACACGGTCACCGAGCTTGCGGCGCCCTTCTCGATGAGCCTGCCGGCGATCACCAAGCACCTCGCGGTGCTGGAGCGGGCGGGTCTGATCTCGCGGCGGCGCCAGGCCCAGACCCGCCCCTGCAAGCTGGAGCCAGCGCCCCTCGCCGAGGCGGCCCGCTGGCTCGAGCACCACCGGGCCTTCTGGGCGGGGCAGCTCGATCAGCTCGAAGAATTCCTGGCCGAGACGGCGCCCCGGCCATGAGGGGCCCCGTCGTGCTGCTTCATGGCTTGCCCTTCCACAAGGGGCTCTGGGGGCCGATCCTCGCCGAGGCGGGGGCGCCTCTTGAGGTCTGGGCCCCCGACCTGCCCGGCTATGGCGACGCACCTCGCCTGACCGAGGCCCCCAGCATCGCCGCCCACCTGCGCTGGCTCCGCCAGGGCCTCGCCCAACGGGGACTGCAAGCCGGGCCCGGCCTGCACCTCGTCGGCCATGAGTACGGCGGCCTGCTCTGCGCCGCCCTCGCCGCCGCGTCGGGGGCCGCCAGCCTCTCCCTGCTCTCCACCAGCCTGGGGCCGGGCTGGCTGCTGGCCCGCCTCGCCGCCGCCCCGGGGCTGCACCGCTGGCTCTACCAGCGGCACGGCGGGCGGCTCTACCGCGATCACGCCGTGGGGCCGGAGCACCGAGCGGCGGTGGCGGCGGCCTTCCCCCTGCCCGGCACCGTCGACTTCGCCGACTGGATGCGTCAGACGGGCGCCGCCCTCGATCTGCCCACCCTGTGGGGGCTGCGAGGCGCGCTGGCCCGGCGAAGGATCCCCACCCGCCTGCTCTGGGGCGAGACCGACCGCACCTTTCCCCTCGCGGTGGGGCGCCAGTTGGCCGCAGCGCTGCCGCCGGCCCGGCTCTTCACCGTGCCCGGGGCCCGCCACCTGGGCCTGTGGACCCACCCGGCGGAATTCGCCCGCCGGCTTTGGGCGCCCTGATCAGTCCCGGTCGCCCGAGAAGCTGAGGCCGTGGGGGTTGTAGACCAGGTCGATGTGGTTGCTGCTGTAGGCGAAGGTGCCGTCGGTCCAGTCCGCCGTCTGCTGGGCGCCGCTCCCCTCGGCCACCAGCGGGATCTCGAAGGAGGCGAAGTCTGCCCCCTCCACCCGCACATGGGTGAGATCGACCTTGGTGAGGGTGAGGGAGTAGGCGGCGTCGGTGGCCGGGCCGCTGATGGGGCCGATGTAGGTGCCATTGACCTTGGTGGCCAGATCGACCTCACCGGTGGCGGTGTCGCTGCCGCCGCTGTCATCGCCGTCCTTGCCGGTGTCGATACAAGCGAGAGACAGGAGGAGGGGAAGGAAGGCAAACTTCATCGCGGACTCCGTGCGGGAGCCCGCGACCTACATTGGGCGCCCCCCCGCCCACAAGGTGCGGCGCACAGAATTGAGACCCCGATCAGGCCAGCCCGACGCCGACCCTTCGGCCATCTCCAACCGGCACCCCCAACCGCCCAAGCAGGGCGATCGGGGACCGTTCTGTCTTAGATGCCGCCCAGCAGCAGGTAGACCGCACCGCCGTCGCTGAACCCGCCGGTGTCCGAGCCCGCAGCGCCGATCAGCACGTCGTTGATGGTGTCGCCATCGGCGTCGCCGCCGCCGGCCATACCCGTGCCCAGGCCGTCGCCCGCCGCGGCGCCCCACCAGGCCCGATCGGCGCTGGTGGCCGTGATCGTGCCCGACCAGGCGCTGCCGCCCAGGAAGAGGAAGGCTGCGCCGGCGTTGGTGGCCGCCGTGTCGTCGCCGTCGGCGCCGAGCAGCAGGTCAGCGTTGGAGTCGTTGTCGAGGTCGGTGTTGTAGACCAGGGCGCTGGCGAAGTCGCTGGCGGTGCCGTCGAATTTGGCATCGGCGTTGGTCACGCTGAGGTTTCCGCTGATGCTGCCGTCGTTGTAGAAGACGTAGGCCTCACCCACGGCCTCGGAGGTGAAGGCCAGATCGAGGGTGCCGTCGCCGTCCAGATCGCCCGGGGCGGCGAGGTGGTCGGCGCCCAGCGCCCCGCTGGTGGTGGTGCCGACGATGCGGGCCGCCCGCGCCGAGCCGACGAGGTCCGACCAGGACAACGAGGCGTTGCCGGCCACGAGGTAGAGGGCGCCGCCGCTGGTGGCCCCGCTGTCCTGGCCGATGGCGCCGGAGAGGATGTCGGCGTAGCCGTCGCCGGTCCAGTCGGCGACGACGACGGTGTAGCCGAGGTAGTCGTAGCTGGATGATCCGTGGATCTCGTCTTCGGCGTCGTCCAGGTCGTAGGAACCCGAGAACGCACCGTCGCTGAAGATCGCCAGGTTGCCGTTGTAGACGGACGAGCCCGAGTAGTTGTCGTTGTAGCTGCCGAGCACCACCTCGTTGGTGCCGTCGCCGTCGATGTCGCCGGCCGCCGCCGACCGGGTCGCGTCGGCGTAGGAGTTGCCGTAGAAGCCGGCGTTGGCCGAGGTGAGCGACTTGGAGCTGACGATCGAGCGCACGATGACGGCGTCGCCGTAGGTGTAGCCAAAGGCGGAGAGGTAGTAGGCGCCGCTGGTGAGCAGGTCGGCGTAGCCGTCGCCGTCGAGCTCCACCTGGGGGCTCTGCAGCAGGCCGCCGTAGAGGTAGGAGCTGGTGGAGCCGGTGATCTGGGCGTCGTCGTAGGCGGTGACGAGACCGTTGGCGCCCTCCATCGTGGTGCCCTCGACCGTCCAGACGGTGCCGGGGCTGGTGGCGTACTGGCCGATGGCGATGTCGTCGTCGCCGTCCTCGTCGAGGTCGCCGCCGATGGAGAGGCCGCCGTTGTCGCCGATGCCGTAGCTGGCGGCGCCGCCGTAGACCACGCCGGCGCTGACGCTGGAGATGGCCACGTCGTCGATGTAGCCGTCGCAGTCGTTGTCGATGCCGTCCACCACCTCGGCGGCAGGGCCGGTGACGGTGGGGTCGGTGTCATTGCAGTCGGTCGGGTAGTCGACGCCGTCGCCGTCCTGGTCGAAGTCGGTGCCGCCGTCGCAGGCCTGATCCACGCCGTCGTACCAGACCTCGGGGGCGCCGGGGTAGGCGCTGGCGTCGGTGTCGTCGCAGTCGACGCTCACCTCGTAGCCGTCGCCGTCCTGGTCGTTGTCATTGGCGCCGTCGCAGTTGCTGTCGATGCCGTCGTACCAGGTCTCGCTGACGCCGGGGTTGATGGTGGCGTCGGTGTCGTTGCAGTCAGACGAGAGATCGTAGCCGTCGCCGTCCTGGTCGTCGTCGGAGTTGCCGGCGCAGTCACTGTCCACGCCGTCGTACCAGGCGTCGGGGGCGCCGGGGTAGACGCTGTTGTCGAGGTCGTTGCAGTCGGCCGGGTAGTCCGTGCCGTCGAGGTCCTGGTCGTAGTCGTTGGCCCCGTCGCAGTCGCTGTCGACCCCGTCGTACCAGGTGTCGGTGGCCCCGGGGTTGACGGTGGCGTCGGTGTCGTCGCAGTCGGCGTCGACGGTGTAGCCATCGGCGTCTTGATCGTAGTCGTCGGCCCCGTCGCAGTTGGCGTCGATGCCGTCGTACCAGTCGTCGGTCGCGTCGGGGTTGATGGCGGCGTCTTCGTCGTTGCAGTCGTCGCCCAGGTCAAAGCCGTCGCCGTCCTGGTCGTAGTCCGAGCCGCCGTCGCAGGCCTCGTCTACGCCGGTGTACCAGACCTCGTCATTGCCCGGCGTGGCGGTGGCGTCGGTGTCGTCGCAGTCTTCGTCGACCTGGGAGCCATCGAAGTCCTGGTCGAAGTCGTCGGCGCCATCGCAGTTGGAGTCGATGCCGTCGTACCAGGTCTCTTCGACCCCCGGGTTGATGAGGACGTTGGCGTCGTCGCAGTCATCGCCGCCCGACTCCAGGCCGCCATAGCCGTCGCCGTCGGCGTCCAACTGAGCGCTGGCGGTGATGGTGACGATCGAGGAGACCGCCTGGGCGGCATCCTCCACGGTGAGGACGGCGCCGTTGTCGCCCCAGGTGGTGGGCACGAAGGAGAGGTTGACCTCGGCGCTCTCGCCCGGCTCGAGGGTGGGGTCGGCGAGGGTCACAAACCAGGCCGAGGCCTGGCTGGAGGCGATGCCGGCGCTGAGCGACAGCGCGGTGTCGCCGGTGTTGGTGACCGTCACCACCTGGCTCGCGGTCTGGCCGACGAAGAGCGGCTCGAAGGTGAGCGAGGTGGGGTCGACGCTGAGGTCGGGGCCCGTGGGGCCGTCGGCGCCGTCGGAGCCGGCGGTGTCGTCAATGCCGCCCAGGGAGTTGGACGACTTGCCGCCGGTGCAGGCAACGGTGAGCAGACCGAAGAGGGCAGCGAGCTTGTACATGGCGGATCCCGGGGGGCGAAGGGGGGTGCGGCACCACTCTACTCCAGAACCGGCCCATCTTCTCGCCCCGGCGGCGCCGCAGGTCGCGCCGTTGTACGCTCTCGTTCTGCGAGGCAGTACGATGCACCCCCTGCTCTGGATGATCGCCGCGGTTCAAGCCGAAGAACCGGCAGGCGGCGCGGTGGAGATGCCGCTGTCGGCCTACAGCGCCCTGCTCGACGCCGTGCAGGTTCAGGCCGAGCGCCCGCCGCCGCCGGTGGCCACCTTGCAGCTCGACCGCAGCCTGGAGGGCGCCTTTCGCAAGGGGGTCTTCACGGGCACGCTGGTGACCCGCTTTGTGGTGCTGCCCGGCCGTGAAGGCGAGCGGGTGCCCCTGCTCGACGCCGCGGTGAGCGTGGCCCGGGTGGAGCTCAACGGGCGGGCCACCAGCCTGATCGAGCAAGGCGGTCAGTACACGGTCGCCGTAGACCGGCCCGGCGAGCACAGCGTCCGCGTCGAGTTCTTCCAGGGTGCCGAAGACGACCGCTTCGCCCGCAGCCTGCGCCTCTCCCTGCCGCCGGCCGGCCCGACCCGCCTCTCCCTGTGGGTGCCCGAGGCCGACATCGAGCCCACCCTGACCCAGGGCGGCCTGCTTGGACAGAGCGAGGAGGCTGGCGGCACGCGCATCCTCGGCCAGCTCGACGCCCGAGGCCAGCTCGATCTGGCCTGGAAGGGGCACAAGGCCAGCGAGGCCGGCGACCTGCGCCTCTCGATGCGGGCCGACGCCATCTTCACCCTGCATGAGGCCGTGCTGCGCGGCGAGGCGGCCTACCGGGCCGAGATCCTGGCCGGCGAGACCGACGCCCTGCGCCTGACCCTGCCCCCCGAGGTGGAGATCGTCGACGTGACCGGCCCGGCGGTGCTGCAGTGGTCCACCGAGCCGGGCGCCCTGGTGATCCTCCTGCGCTACCTCGCCGATGAGGCGGTCAGCTTCCAGGTCTCCTACCAGCTGCCGGTCACCGAGGGCGCGCCGGTGGTGCTGCGCCTGCCCTTGCCCCCCGAGGGTGTGCCGGTGGAGGGCGCCCTGGGGGTGCGCGGCCCGGCCGGCGTCAACGCCGCGGTGCGCAGCGCCACCCACGCGACCCAGAGCGAGGACCTGCCGCCCCAACTGGCCGCCCTCACCGACGACCCGCTGCTGCTCACCTTTGACTTCAGCGCGGCCCCCGAGATCACCCTCGACGTCGGCCGGGCCGCCGCGGTCGAGCTCTCCGACACGGTGATCGACACCCTGGAGGCCGCGACCCAACTGGTCGAAGACGGCACCGAGATCACCAAGCTGCAGCTCCGGGTGCGCAACAACACGCGCCAGTACCTCGCCCTCACCCTGCCGCCCGGCGCGGTGTTGACCAGCGCCAAGGTCGACGGCCGGCCCCTGCGCCCCGCCGTGGAGGCCACCGACGCCCAGACCTTGCTCTTTCCCTTGCTGCTGAGCGAGCGCTCCAGCAGCAGCGTGCTCTATGAGGTGCAGTCGGGCGACACCCTCGACCAGATCGCCGACCGTTTTTACGGCGACCCGAACCTCTGGGGCGCCCTCTACGAACAGAACGCCCACCAGATGCAGGGCGGCGCCCAACTCGCGGTGGGCTCCACCCTGATGGTGCCCGCCCGCCCGGGAACTGCCACCGCCGAGCGCAGCTTCTCCCTCGACCTCGTGATCCAGCGCCGCGAGACGGCGATGGGCCGGGTCGGCCGCCGCCCGCTGGCCCTGCCCAAGGTCGACGCGCCGGTGAACGAAGCCAACTGGCATGTCTACCTGCCGGGCCACCTCTACCCGGTGGATCTGTCCAGCAACCTCTCGAACTGGTCGCACATCCGCTACGATCACCTGCGCCGGGTGCGCACCTTCTTCGACGACGCCTTCACCTTCCGAAGCGCCTGGGCCGGCGGCGAGGGCTACTCCAGCATCCTGTCGCGGCGAAAGGCGATTTACCGGGCCGAGAACCTGGGC
>JBEIQK010000064.1:0-14958 GCA_040376505.1 Alphaproteobacteria bacterium
CTCACCACCTTCTTTGGCCTGCAGGGCGCCCGCAGCGTGCGGCTCAACGCCGAGGGCCTCGACGTGCGCGCCGCCCTGCCGCCGATGGAGCGGGTCGGCGAGATCTCACGTTCGGCGCTGGGCGTGGCCGAGGCGCTCTACCGGGCCACCGCTGACCTGCGCGGCGGCTGAGGCGGGCGCTTAGAGCGTGAAGTCGATGATGGCCACGCCGCGCTCTTCGCGGTCGTCGCGATCCTCACGGGCGTCGTTGTCGAGGGTTTCGTCATTGGGGCGGCGATGCGAAGGCATCGGGGGCATCGGAATCTCGATGCGCAGGGGCACCTGAGCCCGCTCCCGGGACTCCCGCTCGCGGCGGATGCGGTCGATGATGTAGGCGTCGAGCATCTCGACATCCTCCGCGCCGCCAGGCCATCCTGGCGTCGAGCAGCGATCCGGCAGGTTGAACGAGCGGGGAGCAGACCCCCGTTTTGGCCGTGGGCACCTCGCCGCGGGGGCGGGCTGGTCTCCCACCCCCTCAGGGGTCGAGTATACCACCCCACCCGCCACCGGCAACGGGTGCATGGCGTCGAGAGGCAGTGGGGGGAGAGGGCGGTGCATGGCGAGGTCCTACCCACCGGATCGGACGCGGGAAGGGCCTCATTCAGTCTGCTTTGACAGAAGTCGGGCGCAAGGCCTGTTGGGTCCAGTCCAGCAGGGCCTCGTAGAGGGGCAGCAGCTCGGGCGCCCCCTCGCCGATCGCCGCGCGATGGCCGGCCAGCACCGCGAGGTCTCCCCGCGCCACCGGCCCGGTCAGCGCAGCGGCGGGCCCAATTCGCGCGGCGTTCTCGAGGGAGGCCGCCGCGAGGGGCAGCAGCAGGCGCGGCGCCTCTTCGGCCGGCACCCCCAGGCAGCCCAACAGGCGGGCCCCGGCGGCCAGCAGGCCGATGGCGAAGTTGCCCGAGAGCACGGCGGCGGCGTGGTAGAGGCGGCGGTCGCCCTGCACGGTGAAGGGGGTCATCCCCAGGCGCCACGCCAGCGCCGTCGCAGCGGCGCAGGCCGCGGGGTGGCCATCCACCGCCGCGGGGAGGAGGCCGGTCGGCCAGGGGGCCCGCTCCGGCCCGGGAAAGCTCATCAGCGGGTGCAGGGAGCCGGCGCAGGGGTGGGGTGCGAGGGCCTCGACCGGCGTGGCCCCTGAGGCGTGAAGCAGCACGCCGCCGGGCGGCACCCGGGCGGCCACCGTGGCGATCTGGGCGTCGGGCACGGTGAGGTAGGTGAGGGGAGCGGCGGGGATCGCCTCTCCCCGGCCGATCAGCCGCACCGGCTGCCCCAAGGCGACGAGGCGATCGCGCAGGCTGCGGCCCAGGCGGCCGGGGCCGATCAACAGGATCTCGGGCAACGCATCGGCAGAAGCGGGCGGAATCAACATGGACGAGGGGTTAACCCTGGCCCCATGGCCGACCCCCAACGGATCCTCCGCGTCGACGACCACCCCCTGCCCAACCGGCCCGCGGCCGGTGATGGCCTCGTGCGGGTGCTCACCCTCCACCGCCCCGAACGCAAGAACGCGCTCAGCCCCGAGCTCATCGAGGCCCTGCTCGCCGCGATCACCCAGGCCGGCCCGCCGGTTCGGGCCCTGGTGCTCACCGGCAGCGGCGATCGCTTCTGCGCCGGCGGCGATCTCGGCGCGGGCGGCCTGATGGGCGAGGGGATGCTGGCCCAGCACCTGCAGCGCCAGCGCTACGCCGAGCTCCTGGCGGCGATGGCGAGCAGCCCGATCCCCATCCTCGCCGCGGTCCAGGGCGACGCGATGGGCGGTGGCTTTGGCCTCGCAGCGGCCTGCCACATCGTGGTGGCCGATCCCGCCGCCGGCTTCGCGACGCCCGAGCTCAAGCTCGGCCTCTTTCCCTTCATCATCTCGCCGGTCCTGGCCCGCAGCCTGCCCGCCAAGGTGCTGTACGACCTCATCCTCACCGGGCGGCGCCTGCCCGCCTCCGAGGCCGCCGCGCTGGGCTTCTGCGCCCTGTCCGAGCCCGGCGAGGCCCTCAGCGCCGCCATCGAGCGGGCCAGCCTGATCGCCGAGCGCTCGCCCGCCGTGGTGAGCCTCGGCCTGCGGGCGATGGCCCAGGTCGCCGATCTGCCGCTACCGGCCGCCCTCGAACACATGAGCGGCCAGCTCAGCCTCAACCTGCTCACCGAAGACGCCGCCGAAGGCATCTCCGCCTTCTTCGGCCGCCGCAGCCCCGATTGGAAGGGTCGATGATGTCCGACAGCCCCGTCATTTTGAGCTGCGCCCTCACCGGCGTGCTGGCCAACCGCGCCCAGTGCGCCGCCATCCCCTACACCCCCGTGGAGATCGCCGAAGAGGCGCGCCGGGCCTACGAGGCTGGGGCCACCGTCTGCCACATTCACGCCCGGGAGGACGACGGCGCCCCCTCCTGGCGGCCCGAGGTCTTCGCCGAGATCAAGGCCGAGGTCCAGGCCCGCTGCCCGGTCATCCTCAACTTCAGCACCGGCACCCTCGACGACGACACCACGCTGCAAGAGCGGATGATCCGCGAGGTCCGCCCCGACGTGGCCGCGCTCAACATGGGCACGATGAACTACGCCAAATACTCCGAGAAGCGGCGTGACTTCGTCTTTGAGATGGTCTTTCCCAACCCTTTTGGCAAGATCAAGCGCCTGCTCGCCGCCATGAACGAGGCCGGCGTACACCCCGAGCTGGAGTGCTTCGACGCCGGTCACACCAACTCGATCGGCCCCTTGATCGACATGGGCCTGCTGCGCCCGCCCCTGGAGTTCAGCTTTGTGATGGGCGTGCTCGGCGGCCTGCCCGTGTCGGTCAACGCCCTGCAACTCCAGGCCGGGCAGGTGCCCGCCGGCTCCACCTGGCAGGTGATCGGCATCGGCCGCGTCCAGTGGCGCCTCATCGCCGCGGCGCTGGTGCTGGGCGGCAACATCCGCGTCGGGCTCGAAGACAACTTCTACCTGCCCGACGGCGTCATGGCCGACAGCAACGGCCGCCTCGTCGAGCGGGCCGCCCGCCTCACCGGCGACATCGGTCGGCGCCTCGCCACCGTCGCCGAGGCCCGCGCCATCCTCGGCCTGCACCCATGAAAGAGGGCCTCCTCCAGCGCATCCTCGTGCTGCCGGGCGGTGCCGAAGCCCGCCGGATCCACGACGAGGCCGCCCGCGTGGGCATCGAGACCGTCTTCTGCTTCACCGACAGAGACGCCGAGGCGCTGTGGCCTGACGCCGGCGACTACGCCGTCCACCTCGCCCGCGGCGAGGACGAGCCCTTCTCCCGGGTGGTGGAGCTCGCGGTGGACGCCGGCGTGGACGGTGTCTGGGCCGGATCGGGCCGGATGGGGCGCAGCGCCGAGCTGATCGAGGCGCTGGGCATGGCCGGCATCACCTCGATGGGGCCCTACCCGAGCTCCCTGCTCACCCTGGCCGATCCCCTCGAGCTGCGCCGCGTGGCCCACTCGCTGGGGGTGCCGGTGGTGCCGGCCTCGGCCCCCTGTCGCGACCTGGGCGAGGCGCTGGCCTGGATCGCCATGGCCGGCCTGCCGGCCCTGCTGCGGCCGGCCTTGGGGCGCCCGGGCCTGCCCCTCTTCTCATCGGAGGGCCTCGCCCGCGAGCTGGCCCCGCTCCTCGGCGACGGCCCCGTCATCGTCGAGCGCGTCGTCGAGCAGGCCCGCACCCTCGACCTGCCCTTCGTCGGCGACGGCCAGGGCGGCGTGGTGCGCTACGCCCCGGTGGAGGTCACCGCCCGCCACGAGGGCAGGCCGATCCTCTGGGAGCGGCCTCCCGCCGCGATCAGCGAGGGGCGCCGCGACGAGCTCGATCGGGCCACCGAGGCCCTGGCCCGCCACCTGCGCTGGCGCGGCGCCGGCTACGCCCGCTTCCTGCTCACCCCCGACGGTCGCCCCTACCTGCTGCGCCTGCGGCCCGGCCTCTGCCTGGGGGCCCCGACGGTGGGCCCGGACCCGCTGCGCGACGCCTTCGCCCAGGCCCTCGGCCTCTCGGCGATGGGGGGAGCGCCCGAGGAGGGCGTGGAGCTGGGCCTCATCCTGCGGGCCAGCGCCGAGGGCCTCTTCGAGGGCGTCGAGGGCGTCGATCCCGACGCGGTGGAGGCCTTGCAACTGGAGGGGGAGCCCTTGCACGCCGGCGACCCGGTCCTCGCCCTGCGCGCCCGCGCCGACCGCCGCGAAGAGGCCATCGACGCCCTCGCCGAGGCCCTTGACGCGGTGGAGACCCCCGGCCTGCCCCTCGACAAGAGGCCGCTCACCGCCCTGCTCAGCGCCCCAGCCTTCCGCGCCGGGCCGCTTTGCCGGGAGGCCATCGCCGCGCGCCTCGGTTAGCCGCGCCGGATGCCTGAACCCCGCCGCTCCGACCGCATCGCCGGTCAGCTCCAATCGGTCCTCTCCACGGTGCTGCTCGAGGGCGTGCGCGACCCACGGGTGCGCCCCATCACCATCACCCACGTTCGGGTCTCCGACGATCTGCGCCTCGCCCGGGTGAACTTCACCCCGCTCGGCGGAGATGGCGACCCGGCCAGCATCCTCGCTGGGCTCAAGGCCGCGAGCGGCTACCTGCGCCGCGAGGTGGGCCTGCGCCTCAACCTCAAGTACCTCCCCGAGCTCGTCTTTCACGTCGACGAGCGGGTGGGCAAGGCGATGCGGGTCTCGCAGCTGCTCGATGCCATGTCGGCCCGGGCCGCCGAGGGGGCGCCTGTCGCCGACGCCGAGCCCGAGGAGCAGGGGTGAAGCCTTCTTTCCTGGTCATCGACAAGCCGGTCGGCATCACCAGCCACGACGTGGTCGCCATGCTGCGGGCCGTCACCGGCGCCGCCAAGGTGGGCCACACCGGCACCCTCGACCCCTTCGCCACCGGCGTCCTGCCCCTGGCTTTTGGCCCCGCCACCCGCCTGATCCAGCACCTCGACGAAGACTGCAAGGTCTACGAGGCCCGCGTGCAGTTGGGCGCCGCCACCGACACCGGCGATCTCACCGGCGTCACCGTCGCCGAGGCCCCCATCCCGGCCCTGGAGCGCCCCCAGGTCGAGGCGGTGCTGGCCACCTTCCTCGGCCGCCGGATGCAGACCCCGCCGCGGCACTCGGCGGTGAAGGTCAAGGGCAAGCCGCTCTACGCCTACGCCCGCGCCGGCGAGGAGGTCGTCGCCGCAGCCCGGCCGATCCGCGTCGACGCCATGACGCTGGCAGACCTCGGCGAGGGCTGGCTCGACGTGGTGATCACCTGCGGCCGCGGCACCTACGCCCGCGTGCTGGCCGAGGAGATCGGGGTGGCGCTCGGCACCGTCGCCCACCTCACCGTGCTGCGCCGGGCCCGCTCGGGGCCCTTCTTCTCGGCCGACGCCCTCGATTTGTCGCGTGTGGCGCAGATCGTCGCCGAGACCGACGACTGGCGCGCCGCCCTGCGATCCCGCCGCGGCGAGCCTCGGCTGCCCTGGCGCCACCGCGACCTCGTCCTCGCCGAGCTGGAGCCCTATCTGCGCGATCCCGACGCGGTGTTGGGGCACTTCCCCGCTGTAGAGATCGACGCGGTGAGCGCCCGCCGGGTTCGCCAGGGCGGTCAGCTCACCGCGGCGCCCGGCCTCGCCGTGGGCCAGCGCTTTCGCCTGCGGTCCGAGGGCGCCCTGCTGGCGCTGGGCCGGGTGGAGCCCCAGGGGCCGATCCTCGACCTTCGCCTCGTCGGCGAGGGCTAGGCGCCTCAGTCGCCGGCCTTCTCCAGGCGCTGCTTCTGGCGGCGCAGGATGCGCCAGGCCACAAAGAGCACCGCCGCCACCAGCAGGGCGCCGCCGATGTTGCGCACCTGCTCCATGTGCTCGGTCACCTGCGTGAAGTCGTCGGAGAAGTGGGCGCCGAGCCACACAAAGACGATCACCGGCAGCCAGGCCGTGCTGGCGTCGATGAAGATGAAGCGCCACCAGGGAATTCCCGAGGCGCCGGCGAAGAAGAAGGCCGGGATGCGGCTGCCGGGCACCACCCGGGCGATCACGATGGCCCAGGCGCCAAAGCGCCGGTAGAAGCGGTCGATCTTGGCGACGTCTTCGGGCCCCACGAGCCGCGCGATGAAGCCCTTGGGGTGCAGCCCCACCTTGCGCCCATAGGCCCAGGCGATGGTGTCCGAGCAGAGGATGCCGAAGTAGCCGACCAGCGCCGTCTCCAGCCAGGTGGCATGCCCCTGGCCGACGAGGACCCCGGCCAGCAGCAAGGTGAGGTCTTCGGGCACGGGGAGGCCAAAGGCGGCGAGCACGAGCGCTGCAAAGACGGCGGCGAGCCCGTATTGGTGCAGCAGCTCCTCCACCAAGGATCCTCCAGGTCGAGTGGGTGAGGACCATGTTTCACACCCGGGCCCCCAAGGCAACCGCCCAGGCCCGTTGACGGCCCCCGCGGCGTGGCAATACCGGCAGGGCATGTCGATTCAGGACCCCGAAGAGCGGCGCCCCGCCGCTGCCCCTGCCCGCGACGCGCTCGGCCGCGGATGGATCCTCGCCGATCCCGAGGCCACCGAATCTGCTGGCGCCACCCTCGGCGCGCTGGTGCAGGGCCCCCTGGTGATCGCCCTGCACGGCGAGCTCGGCGCCGGCAAGACCGGCCTCACCCAGGGCATCGCCGCCGCGCTGGGCGTGCAGGGCGAGGTGGTCAGTCCCACCTTCGCCCTGATGATCGAGCACGCAGCCCCGCTGCCCCTCCTGCACATCGACGCCTGGCGCCTCAGCCCCGCCGAGGCCCGCGCCATCGGCCTCGACGAGGCCATCGAAGGCTGGCCCGGCCTCGTGGTGGTGGAGTGGGCCCGCAAGATCCCCGGGCTGCTCCCCGATTCGCTGCTGCACATCGAGCTCTTCGTCGAGGGCGACCACCGCCGCATGGTCGCCTGGGCTGAGGGCGCCGAACCGGCTGCCCTGCTGGCCCGCCTGGAGGCCGCTCTTGGCTGAGGCCCTGCCCGCCCGCATCGCCGTGCTGGCCCTGCTCACCCTGGGGGCCATCGGGGCGGTGGCCTACAGCCAGCGAGAGGGCGCCGAGGATGCCGACGCCGCCTCGCAGATCGTCGAGGTGCGTGGCGAGGTCCCGGGCCCGGGCCTCTACCCGATCCCGGTGCCGGCCACCGCGCATGCCGCCCTGCGCGCCGCCGGCCGCGATCCCGCCGGCCTGCCCGACGCCGCCCTGCCGCCCGGCACCGGCCTCTTCGTCGGGGGCGAGGGCTACGATCTCGTGCCCATCGACGCCGCCTATGTGCTGGGTCAGCCGGTGGCAATCAACAGCGCCAGCGCCGCCGCCCTCGCCGCCCTGCCCGGCCTCTCCGACACCGTCGCCCGCGCCATCGTCGATGACCGGGCCCAGAACGGGCCCTTTCTGCGCATCGAAGACCTCGATCGGGTCAAGGGCATCGGCCCCTCGACCGTGGAGCAGCTCCGCCCCTATGTGATCCTCGGAGCCGTCCCCTGAGTCCATCGCCGCCGCCAGGCCGCTTGCTGGTCCCGCTCACCGCCCTCGTCGCCGGGGTGCTGGCCGGCGGCGTCTTCGCCAGCGCGCGGCTCTCGGCGCCGAGCCCGGCCTTTGCGGCCTTCACGGCGGCCCAGCCGTGGATCGTGCTCTGCTTTGCCGTCTGGTGCGGCCTCGTGTTGCTCTGGGCCTGGGCGCGGCCGGCGGCCTGGCTGCTCTTCGTGGCGGTGCTGGGGGGCTGGACCCTGCGCTGGGGCCTCGCCTGGGTGCCCTGGCGCAGCGAGCCCGAAGGCCTGCCGCTCACCGTGCTCTCCTGGAATGTGCAGCGGCTTGGCTGGCAGCGCGGCGCCGACAGCCCTGTGCTGCGCTGTGTCACCGAGGTCGTGACCGCCGCGAAGCCCGACGCCCTGGTCTTTCTGGAGGTGAGCGCCCAGGACACCGACCGCCTCTCGGCCGCCCTGGGCCTCGATTGCGCCCAGATCGACTACGCCGGCAGCGGATCGCCGAGCAAGGGGGGCGTGGCGACCTGCGCCCGGGGTCCCGACTTTCAGCTCCGGGTGAAGAAGCCGCGTCGCTACGTCGAGACCATCGACTGGTACTATGTCTTCGCCGAAGTGGTTGGGCGCGGGGTGGTCTTCAACCTGCTGGCCATCCATCTGCAGCCCTACCGGCTCTCGGTGGAGTCCTCCGAGCGCATCTCGCGGGCGCAGCGGGCCGAGACCGAGGCCCTGCTCGACACGGTGCGCACCTTTCGTGACCCCACCATCGTGGCCGGCGACTTCAACTCGGTGCGCGACAGCGCCCTGCACCACGCGATGCGCCGCAGCCTGACCGACACCTTCGAGCGGGGGGGCTGGGGGCCGGGCTGGACGGTGAAGGCGTTGGGGCGCTTCCCCTTGCGCATCGACTACGTCTATGTCTCCGACGACTTTGCCGTGAGCGAGGCGACGATTTTGCCCTTCGACTGCTCGGATCATCGGCCGGTCTTGAGCCGCCTCGTGCTGCGCGGCCCTTAGGCCCCCAGGGTCGCGTCCTGGCGCAGCCACCAGCGGCCCGCGCGCTCCACCAGCACCACCAGCGCGTGGCCCCCGACGAAGTCGCCCTTCTCCCGCGAGACCCGCCAGCGCAGCAGGCCCGTCACCAGCCCCGGCGCAGCCTCCCAGTCCAGCAGATCCAAAGCCAGGCAGCCCATCGCCGCCCGGTCTGGGTAGGCCGCCGTCATCGCCGCGCGCAGCGCCGCCCGCCCTCGCACGAGGCCCCGCGCCGAGAGGTACACGATCTCCTCGTCACACTCGGCGAGGTAGCCCTCCAGCGCGCCGGCGTTCCAGGCTGCCTCCTGCCGGGCCAGCAGCGCCAAGGCCGGATGTTGGTTCATGCACCCTCCTCCAGGGGCTTACGCCCCGTGGCGATGAGCCCGGCGAAGGCGACGAGGGCTATAAATTCCCCCGCCTCCATCTGGGCGAGTTGGGTGGCCTGCACCTGCAAAGCCGCCGCATAGTCGGCCTCAAAGTCGAGCGCGGCGCCGCCCCCCGCCGCGTAGAAGCGCGCCGCCTCGGCCCGCCGCCAGCCATAGACCCCCTCGGCCACGTCGCGCCGGAGATCGGCCAGGGTCGAGGCCTGCTGCGGATCGGCGTAGGGCGGGGCCAGCACCCAGGCCCGGTCGTTGTTGGCGTAGGCCACGCTCTCCAGGCCCGCGAAGAGCCGCGGCAGGTGCACGCCGGCGTCGTTCCAGCCCTCGCCCAGAGCCGCCTTGCCGGCCACACAGCGCATCTTCAGCCGCGCCTCTTGCAGGTGGGCCTCCACATCGGCGCCGGGCCCGAAGGCGGCCTGAAATTGCAGACCCGCCCGGTTGTTCGGCTCCACCACGAGGAGCAAGCCGCCCGGCTTGCAGACGCGCACCATCTCGGCGAAGACCCGCTGGCGATCGGCCACATGGATGAGCAGGGTCTGACAGCAGACGAGGTCAAAGCCGCCGTCGGCGAAGGGCAGGGCCTCGGCCGACCCCACCGTCGCCGCGAAGCGCCCGGCGAGGCCGGAGTGGGAGAGGAATTCAGCGCTTCTGGCCTCGGCGACGGCGAGGGAGCGCGCCTCGCGATCGAGCATCGTGTAGACAAAGCCCGCCCCCAGGTGGGGCGCCAGGGCCCGGGCGAAGTGGCCCTGACCGGCCCCCACCTCCAAGACCTGCACGCAGCCGCTCAGACCGGCCCGTCGGCCCACGAGCCCGAGGTAGTCGGCGTGCCACCAGTGGTCGCGCGAGTCGGTGAAGTAGCGCTGGGAGTGCGGCTCTGACATCGTGGCCCTCATTCGCCCAAAAAGCCGAGCCCGGCGGCGGTCTCGACCGAGCCGGCGAGGCCATCTCCCCGGGCGAGCCACAGCGCGCCGACCCGATCGAGCAAGCCGGGGGCCTCTGGCCGCCAGATCACCGGCGCCCCCAAAGGCGGCGCGGCCTCCCCGGTCACCCGCAGGGGGGTGAGCCGAGCGCCCCACCCCGGCGTGGACAGTCGACTGGCGCTGGCCGGCAGGATCGGGGCCCCCTCGACGAGGCCGCCGCCGCCCACGACGATGAGGTCGGCCTCGGGCTTGCGGGCCACCACGGTGTGCAAAAAGAGCGCCGGCCGCAGGTCGAGCTCGCGCTGGGCCTCGGGGCTGGGGGTGAGCAGGGCCGAGCCCACGCAGAGCTCGTTGCAGGCCGGATCGCCGCCGGCGCCGGGCAAGGCGGCCGAGCCGCCGCCGGTGCCGATCAACACCGACACGCCCAACTCGCGCAGGCCATCGAGCAGGGCGCCGCGCCGATCGGGGGCGAGGCGGGCCGCCTGCCGCCGCACGATGGCCCGCACGGCGCTGGCGGCCAGGGAGGCCCCGACTTCACGCGCCAGTTGGGCCTCGTAGGCGAGGTAGCCGGCGATGCGCACCCCCGACACCGCCTGGAGCTCCCGCCCCAGGGCCAGGGCGGCCTCACTGTCGATCAGCGCGCTGCGGCGCGGCGCTCCGGCGACCTCTTCGCTCTGGCGCCAGCTGACGTCGACCTCGAGCAGCAGGGGCACCCGCAGGCCCGCTTCGGCGCCGGCCTCGGCGAGGAGCACGGCCTGGGCGAGCTCGTCGACGACGCTCCACAGGTGGGTGCCCTTGCGGAGCAGCTCTACGGCGAGGGCGGCCTCGCGGGGGCGGCCGGGCGGCGTGATCAGCAGCAGGTCGTCAAAGCCGAGGCCGGCGTAGAAGGCGGCCTCGGCGGGAGAGCCCACCAGCAGCCCGGCGAAGGGGTTGCCGCCGGTGAGCAGGCGCTGGAGCAGGGCCGGACAGGGCAGGTGCGGCACCACGAGGCGCAGGCGCTTGCCCCCGGCCGCCGCGGCGATGCGCTCGGCGTTGTGGGTGAAGGCGTCGAGGTCTACCACCGCCGCCGGGGCCGGCAGGGCAGGGGAGAGGGCGGTCCAGTCGAGCGCGGCGGGCATCTGGGGGCTCCAGGCGGCCGACTGTACCAGAGCGGGGCCTTAGAGGCTCAGGCGCAGCCAGGCGAGCGCGGTCCAGGGGGCGAGGAGGCCGCTGGCGTCGACGCCTTGCACCTGCAGGTCGCGGGGATCGGGGTTCAGCTCGCCGTGGGCGCCGGTCATGCCATTGAGGCCGAGGTTGGCCGAGAGGCGGCCCATCGGCGTGAAGGTGGCGTAGGGGGTCACCAGGATCGAGCCATCGGCGAGGTTGACGAGGCCCGAGGCCGACAGTCCCCAGCGGTCGTTGGCGGCGAGGCGGGCCACCAGGGTGCCGTACCAGCGGCCCTGGGTGGCGCGGGCCTCGCCGGCGGGCGCGGTGAGCGCGGCGATCGGCGCGTTGGGGGGCAGGTCCTCGCAGCCCTCCGTCTCGAACATCTCCCCGGAGAGGGCCTTGCTGCCGTAGTCCTCGGGGTCCGAACCCGATCCGTCGTGGTAGGCCTGCGCCGCAAGGTAGAGCGACTGGGCCACGGGGAAGGAGTAGTCGAGGCCGGCGGCGGCGCGCAGATCGCCGTCGTAGCCGCCCTCCAGCCACCAGCCGAGGCCGAGGTCGCCCTTGAGGTCGAGGCCGATGAAGCTGGCCTCGGCGTCGAGGCGCTCGCCGCCGGTGACGGCCACGAGGCTCCAGTCGGTGGCGGCGGCGTGCAGGGTGGCCCGCCCGCCCACCTTCCAGGGGGTGAGCTCCGGCCGATCGCGCAGGGTGCCGGGCAGGTCGTCGACGCCGCCCACCAGCGCCACCTGGGCCTCTTCGCCGATGGGGATCAGCAGCCGGGCGGCGTCAACGCCGGGGCGCTCGCGCCAGGGCTCGGCCACGTTGACGTCGCTGAAGACATCGGTGGGGTTGAAGACCAGGGCGCTGCCCCAGGCCACCGCCTGCCGGCCCAGACGCAGGTCGTAGCGCGGGCGCTCCAGGTCGACGAAGGCGCGCTCCAGGCCGATGAAGTCGCGCCAGTCCTCGGTGCGGGGCACGGCGGTGATGGCGCAGCCGGTGAGCTCCTCGATCTCGTCGAGGCTGAGCCCCGTCTCGGCGGCGAGGGCCTTGTCGAGCAGGAGGAGGGCCTCGTCGGGGAGGTAGCGCCCCTGGCTGGCCCGGGCCTCGGCGGTCATCGTGAGGCCGAGGCGCGCGGTCGGCTGCCACTCCAGGGTGGGGCGCAGGCGCTCGGCGGCGGTCCAGGGGGTGCCCTGCTCGACGGGGCTGTAGCTGCCGCGCAGCTCGGCGTAGCCCTGCAGGCTGAGGCTCTCGGGCAGGGCCAGGGTGGTGAGCAGGGGGAGCAGGGTCGGCATCGAGACCTCTGCCCCCAAGATGCGCCATCGCCAGACGACGGGCCGCTGTCGAGGCTCCGACAGCCGGGCCCGCATCGCATAGGAGGGGCGCGGAGGTACTCCCATGGTCGTGCTGATCACCGGCTGCCGCTCGGGCTTTGGCCTGCTCTTCGCCGTCGAGGCCGCCCGCGCCGGGCACATCGTCTACGCCGGCCTGCGCGACCTCTCCACCGCCGGCGATCTGCAGGCCGCCGCCGCCGCCGCCAAGGTCAAGGTCGAGGCCGTGCAGCTCGACGTCAACAACGACGCCGAGCGCAAGGCGGTCGTGGCGCGCATCCTCGAAGAGCAGGGCCGCATCGACGCCCTCATCAACAACGCCGGCGTGGCCCTGGGCGGCTTTGTGGAGATGGTCGAAGAAGACGAGCTGCGCCAGATCATCGAGACCAACGTGATCTCCGCCCACGCGCTGACCCGCCTCGTGCTGCCGGGGATGCGGGCCCGCCGACAGGGCAAGGTGCTCTTTCTGTCGAGCAATTCCGGCCTCGTCGCCATGCCCGGCCTGGGGGCCTACGCCGCCAGCAAGTTCGCCTTGGAAGGCCTCGCCGAGGCCCTGCGCCACGAGATGCGCCCCTTTGGCGTCGACATCGTGCTGATCGAGCCCGGGCCCTACAAGACCGACATCTGGGGCCGCAACCGGGCCCTCTGCCGCTTGTCGAGCGATCCCCCCGCCGACTACGCGCCCTACCTCAAGATGATCGACGAGCGGGCCCGCGTTTTCGCCGAGCGGATGGCCCAGGACCCCAAGACGGTGGTCGACGTCACCATCGGCCTGCTCACAGCCCGGCGCCCCGCCCTGCGGCATGTGCTCGGCATCACCGCCAAGGTGCGCATCTGGATCAAGCGCTTCCTGCCCTTCTGGGTGCTCGAAGTGGCCATCGCGCGCTTCATGCGCGCCTGAGGTCGGTGGGCTACGGCGTGCTTTATGTGGCAGGCCCTGCTCCCCCTCCTCCTCCTCGATCCCGTCCCTCTCTTGAGCCCCGACGGCCGAGGGCGCGCGGCGCCGGATCGCGCCTTTGACCTGCTGGAATTGGGGCTCGACCTCGACCTCGCTCCCGAGACCCGCAGCGTGTCGGGCACCGCGACCTTCTCGTTAAAGCGCCTGGGGCCAGGGCCGCTGGTCCTCGATCAGGAGGGTCTGCGCATCGAGGCCGTCACCGCCCAGGGCCAGCCGGCCCCCTTTCGGATCGAGCCGCACCACCTTGTTGTTGAGGTCCCGAAAGACGAAAACCTTCGTGTAACGGTGCGTTACGCGGCGACCCCGCGCACCGGCCTGCACTTTCGGCAGGCCCAGTCCCCCGACCGGTACCCGGAGATTTGGAGCCAGGGCGAGGCCGACGACCACCGCCACTGGTTTCCCAGTTGGGATCACCCCAACGACCGCTTCGCCTACCAGGGCCAGATCCGCGGGCCGGCCGGCTGGAAGGTCACCACCAACTCGGGGCCCGACCTCGTCAACTACCTCGTGATGGTCGCCGCCGCGCCCTATGTCGACGCCGACCACCCCGCGAAGCCCGCCTACGATGTCTGGGTGCCGCCCGGCACCCGCCCCGAGGCCATCTCCCGCGTGCTGGACCCCATCCCCGCCATGATGGAGCTCTTTGCCGCCCGCACCGGCGTGGCCTACCCCTGGGGGCCCTACCGGCAGGTCTTCGTGCAGCGCTTTTTGTACGGCGGCATGGAGAACACCGGCGCCACCATCATGGACGACAGCCTGCTGGTCGAGGCCTCCGTCGGGTCGACCCGCGCCCGGCGGGTGAGCAACATCGTGGCTCACGAGCTGGCCCACCAGTGGTACGGCGACCTGCTGACCTGCCGAACCTGGCGCGAGCTGTGGCTCAACGAGGGCTTCGCCACCTTCATGGCCGCCGAGTGGGAGCGCAGCGACGAGGGCGAGGCCCGCTACGCCGATCAGGTGCGCCGCTGGTACGAGGCGAGCCAGTCCGGCCCCGCGCTGGCGGGGCGCTTTCACCAGGGCCCCGCCGCCCCCGACTCGCACAATGTCTACAACAAGGGCGCCAGCCTCTTGCAGATGGCGCGGGTGATGCTGGGCGAGGCGGTCTTCTGGGCCGGCATCCAGCGCTACACCCGGGCTCATCAGCACCAGCTCGTCGACACCATCGATCTGCAGCGCGCCTTAGAGGCCGAGAGCGGCCATCAGCTCGACTGGTTCTTCCAGCAGTGGGCCGAGCTGCCCTATGTGCCAAAGCTAACCGTAACATCACGTTACACCGATGAAATTCTAAAGATCACCGTCGCCCAGGCCACCGGCGCCGAGCGCCCCCGCTACACCCTGCCGATCACCGTCGAGGTCGGCACCGCCAAGGGCCCCCAGCGCCTCAGCGCCTGGCTCGAAGACGACGACGTCGAGCTCAGCCTGCCGCTTGGCGAGGCCCCCACCTACATCGCCTTTGATCCCGATGGCGGCGTGCTCTCCGCGCTGACCCACGAGCAGCGCCCCCCGGCCTGGGCGGCCCAGACCCAGAGCCCGAGCCCCTATGCCCGCCTCATCGCCATCGCGGCCCTCGGCGAGACCGACCAGCCCGACGCGCTGATCGCCATCCTCGGCGATGGGGCCCGCCCCGCGGTCGAGCGCGAGGCGGCGGCCGAGGCCCTGGGTCGGCAGCGCAACGAGGCCGCCTTGCTTGCCCAGATCGGCGTCGCCGACGATCGGGTGCGCCGCGCCGTGGCCCGGGCCCTCGGCCGTTGCC
>JBEIQK010000810.1:0-2899 GCA_040376505.1 Alphaproteobacteria bacterium
CGTGACGTCCTTGAGGGCCAGGGAGAGCAGGATGACCCCGGCGGCAAAGAAGAGGATCGAGTACAGAACCCGGTCGCGCACGGCATGACGCAGGGTGTTGGCGGCGATGGCCAGCAGGCTCCTCATGCCAGCACCTCCAGCGCGTCGCGGCGGGCGGGGCGGGCGCGCTCGACCTCATCGAGGAGCACGTCTTCCAGCGTCTCGCGGATGGGCACCACCTCCAGCACCCGGCCGCCCTGGGCGCGGGCCTGGTCGAGCAGGGCGTCGACCGCCTCGGGGGCCACCCGGCGCACCTGCAGGGCGCCGTCTTCGCGAATGAGCTGCCCCGGCAGCGAGCCGGCGCCTTGCAGGGTGCAATCGACATGGCGGATGCGGTCGCCGATCAGCTCGCGAACGGTGCCCGTGCCGCGCAGCTTGCCGGTGACGATGATGGCGACGCGGTCGGAGAGGGTCTCGATGTCGTGGAGGATGTGCGAGCTGAAGAAGACGGTGCGACCGCGGCGGGCCTCCTCGACGATGATGTCGCGCACCAGCGCACGGCCGAGGGGGTCGAGGCCGCTCATCGGTTCGTCGAGGATGAGCAGATCGGGATCGTGCAGGAGGGCCTGGCAGAGGCCGGCGCGCTGCAGCATGCCCTTGGAGTAGCTGCGAAGCTGCACATCGGCGAAGCGGCCGAGCTCGACCCGCTCCAACAGGGCGCCGATCCGGCGGTCGGCCTCGGGCCGCGGGATGTCATGCAGTTGGGCGAAGAAGCGCAGCAGCTCTCGGGCGGTGAGGTGCTCGTAGAAGTAGGGGCGCTCGGGCAAAAAGCCGACCCGGGCACGCGAGCGGGGGTCGGCCAAGGGCTGGCCAAAGAGGTAGGCGGCGCCGCTGGTGGCGCGATGGAGCCCCATCAGGATCTTGATGGTGGTGGTCTTTCCGGCGCCATTGGGCCCGACAAAGCCGAAGACCTCTCCCGGCTGGACGGCCAGCGTCAGGTCTGAGAGCCCGACGTGCGGCCGCATCCAAAAGCCGCTGCGGTAGATCTTGGTGAGCGACTCTGTCCAGATCGCGCTGTCCTGGCGGGTGGATGAGGTGGGCATGGCGTTTAGCGGGGCTTGGTGTTGCGGGGGGTGAGGCCTTTTTCGCGGAGCCACTGGCGGCCTCGCTCCGCGGGCAGCGCGCCGGCGCTCTGCCAGTTGCAGCGAGGGCACAGGGGCCCGGACTGATCGAAGCGGCCCTCGAGGTGGGCGAGGCGCCAGGCGTTGATGCGGTCGCCGTCCCAGAGGGCGGAGAGGGGCGACTGGGTGAGGTTTCCCAGTCGGTTTTCCAGGTGTTCGTCGAGGCAGCAGGTGGTCACGTCTCCGTTGACGTGCACCATCGGCGTGTTCCAGAGGCCGGCGCAGGGCGGACGGGCGCTCATGGGGCGGTCTCCTCGGCTGGGACGGAGAGGGCGCGCTGCCAGGCGCCGCCGATGCGCCGCTCATGCGGGAGGTAGGTGGCCTTGTAGACGAGGTGGCGGCAGTCTTCGACGTAGAGGCCGAGGTAGTGAAAGCGGCCGCCCTGGGCCTTGAGCCAGGCGATCTCGGCCATCACGCTCATCACCCCGAGAGAGCGGCGGGACTCGTCGGGGTCAAAGAAGAAGTAGACGCTGCTGGCGTCGAGCTGGCCGACGTCGACGATGCCGAGCCCGACGAGGCGACCGGCGAGGGTGTAGCGCATCTCCACCGTTCGGGTGCAGGACAGCACAAACCAACGCTCATACGAGCTGCGCGACATCGGCTCTTCGGAGCGAGCGAGGCCGCGCTCGGACTTGTGGCGGTTGTACAGAGCGAGCTTCTCTTCGGAGAAGCTGGCGGGGCCAACCTCCACCTGAAGGTCTTCGTTGCGGCGCCAGACCCGCCGCTGGGAGCGGCTGGGCTGCCACTCGGCGACGGGGATGCGCAGCGGCTCACAGGCGACGCAGGCGGGGCAGGCGGTGCGGTACAACATCCGCCCCACCCGCCGATCGCCCTCGGCGAGGCTCTGGTCGAATTCGACGGGGCTCAGCATGCGGCGCTGCCAGCGGTGGGGCAGTCGAGAGACCATCCCGTCGCGGTAGGGGCATGGCTGCTCCTCGTCGTAGACCAGCTCCTCGCGTGGGGGCATCGCTCAGCCCGCGGCCTGGGCCCGGTAGGCCTGGATCAGCACTTCGGCGGTCTGCGGGCGCATGATCTCGGCGGGCGGGTTCTCCCCGGCGACCAGCATCTGGCGGATCTTGGTGCCGGCGATGCTGACGGGCTTCTCGCCCGGGTGGTTCTCGGTGAGGTCCACCCGGCCGATGCTGGCGTAGTAGCCGGCGAAGCCGACGTTGACCGGCTTCGTGGACAGTTCGCCCGGGAGCTGGTTGAAGATTTCCTGGGCGTCGAAGTCGCCCCAGATCGCCGTGCCGTCCTTGTAGGGGGCGTCGGCGTGCTTGCGGCCGATGATGATGTGGGAGAAGCCATGGTTCTGACGGTAGATGGCGTGCATCACCGCCTCGGAGGGGCCGCCGTAGAACATCTTGATGTCGAGACCGATCAGGTGGAAGACATCGTTCAGGTCGTAGCCGACCGACTCCCAGAGGGCCGTGTCGCTGTCGCCCTGGCCCAGGAGCCGCTGGCTGCGCAAGGCGCGGTAGGTGCGCATGCGCGTGGCGGCGTCGACATCGTCGCCCTTGAGCTGGCCGACCAGGGGGTTCAGCACCACGCCGGCGTAGAGGTCTTGGCGGGTGAGCTGCTCGACACCGTACACCAGGGCGTACTCATGGGCCCGGTGGAGCGGGTTGCGGGTCTGGAAGGCCACGGCGGCCGCGTAGCCGCGCTCGGCCAGCAGGGCCCGGGTCTGGCGCGGGGAGAGGACCGTGTCGCCGAATTCGGGGTTGGGGGGCTGGGGGAGCACC
>JBEIQK010000573.1:0-4354 GCA_040376505.1 Alphaproteobacteria bacterium
CTGGCCACCTTTGGCGCCGTCACCCCCGGCGGACAGATCATCGGCGGCGCCGACTTCGACGGCGACGGCATCGCCGACCTGATCGTCCCCACCAACACCGCCGTCGACGGGGCCATCACCCTGCTCAGCGGCGCCGACCTCGCCGTCGGCGGCGCCCTCTCCCTGGTGGACGCCCCCCAGCGCACCGGTGCCAACACCGAGGCCCTGGGCTTCCGCAACACCCGCCTCGCCGACCTCGACGGCGACGGCCTGCCCGAGCTGGCCAGCGCCGCCCCCTTCGCCGACGGCGACACCACCGCCGGCGGCGCCATCTACCTCTTCTCCGGCGCCAGCCTCTCCACCAGCGGCCCCGCCGCCGACGCCGTCCACACCACGATCCTCGGCACCCTGGCCTTCGGCCAGATCATCACCAGCGGCGAGACCGGCGGCGACATCGACGGCGACGGCAAGGACGACCTCCTCCTCTCCTCGACCGGCGGCAACATCAGCGCCGTGGTGCGCAGCGTCGGCGCCTTCGCCGCGGGGGCCGACCTCGCCGCCGGCGGCACCCTGCGCGCCGACGCGCTCTCCGCCACCTTCCCCACCCGCGACGACGGCGACCTCTACGGCTGGGCCGGCCTGCTCTACGACTACGACAGCGACGGCGACAGCGACGTGGTACTCGGCGCCCCCAACAGCAGCAGCGTGGGCATGGTCACCCTCTTCACCGCCGAGCTCTCGGAGTGATCCCCCTCCTCGCCCTCCTCGGCGCCGCCTGGGCCAACGGCCAGACCACCCACATCTGGATCACCCACGCCGCCACCGAGGCCCTGCCCGAGGGCGAGCTGCGCGACCTGCTCACCGACGAGGCCCTGGCGCCGATGCTGGTCCACGGCACGATGTTTCCCGACGGGGGCTACGCCGTGGGCCACCCCTACGGCGAGATCGCCCACTGGGAGCCCCTGCAGATCGCCTACCTGGAGTGGATCCGCGCCACCTACGCCCCGCCCTGGACCGACGAGGCCCGCGCCCACATCGCCTTCCTGATGGGCCTCGCCTCGCATGGCATGGCCGATCAGACCCATGACGCCCTCTACCTCGACTGGTCGCGCCGCTACGACGCCGACGCCGGCTGGGCCCACGACGGCAGCCTCGACGAGGCCACCGACTTCGTCTGGAGCTCGCTCACCGGCCCCGCCACCGTGCCGGAGCGCTGGGTGCCCCAGGCAGCCCTGATGCCCCTCTTCGATGAGCTCGACGTGGGCGTCGACGCCGAGACCCTCGACCGCGCCCAGGGCATGCTCGAGCTGGCCGTCGGCCTCGTCGGCATCGGCGGCCAGAACGAGGCCCTGGTGGCCGAGTACGCCGCCGAGTTCCCCTGGGGCTGCAGCCACCTCGAAGACCCCGCCCAGCCCGGCACCCCCAGCTTCGAGGCCACCGCTGTCGCCGCCTACTGGCAAGACCTCTACGCCCAGCTCCACGGCGAGGCCGGCCCCCAGCACCTCCTCACCGCCTGGCCCCCCGACGGCGGCTACAAGCCCGTCACCGCCGCCAGCGCCCTGGAGAGCCGCGTCGCCCTGGTGCTGGCCCGCGGCGCCCCCACCGGCGAGCCCGCGGCCGACCTCGTCACCGTCACCGACGCCGCCGGCCGCGCCTACCCGGTCGACCTCTCGCTCTACTATGGGCAGAATTCCCACGTCCTTTTGGTGGTGCCCCAAGAGGACTGGGCCGCCGACCAGGACTTCACGCTGACCCTGCGCACCGGCACCCCCGGCCGCGACGGCACCGCCACCCCCGCCGACACCACGCTGACCTTCACCACCCGCGCCCCCGTCGAGGACGAGGACGAGCCCGCGCCCCTCCCCGCCACGAGCAAGGGCTGCGCCACCCCCGTCGGCCCGCCCCTGATCGAGGCCGCCGCCCTGCTGGCCCTGCTCAGCCGACGCCGCCGCCCGAGCCCCGCTCCACGACGTTGATCAGGTTGCCCTCGGGGTCTTCGACGGTGATCAGCCGGCCCTGGTGGGCCTCTCGCCGCGGCTGGTAGAGCCGGGCCCCGTCGGCGTGCAGGCGCTCGCGCACCGCCGCCAGATCGGGCACCACCAGCTCCAGGTAGAGCCCCTGGCTGTTGCCCCGCGAGAAGCCCGACACCCGGCTGGTGTCCAGCAGGATGATGCGCGAGGAGCCCGCCGCCAGCGCGATGTGCGAGCGCCCCCGCCCGGCCATCTGCAAGCCCAGCAGCTCGACGTAGAAGCGCCGCGACTCGGGAAACTTGGCGCAAGGGATGTTGACCGCCCGCAGCTCGGCCCCCTCGGAGACCGCCGCCGCCGCCCGGGGGCGCGCAACCTGGGTGCGATTCCAAAAGCCGCGCGTGCTCACCATCACCTCTCGGGCGGCTCAAATACCCCGCAGGTTACGGCGACGCCATGTCGCCCCTCCTGCTGGCCCTGGCCTGCGCGGACCCCGCGCCCCTCCCCACGCTGCAGCCCGCCACCGCCGGGCCCCTGCGCCTCGTCGAGGTCCTGGACCAGGCCCAGATCGAGCCTGGCCCCCTCGTGCTTCCCGCCGGCGCCGCCCTGGATGGCAGCTTCCGCCTCGCCACCGGTTGGGAGCAGATCCCGGGCACCCGGGTCTGGACCCGCCCCAGCCCCCTCCGCCTCGCCCACGACCACTACCGCGAGGAGCCGCCCGGCGTCTCGCTCCTCGCCGAGGACGGCCGCCCCCTGCCCTGGAGCCCCGGCCTCGCCGACGGCGGCACGCAGGCCGGCGGTTGGGAGTACGTCGAGGGCGCCCTCTACCTCGCCGCCGCCCGCGACCCCGGCGACAAGCCCCCCACCCTGCGCTCCAGCGCCGCCGCCGCCGAGTTGGCCCGCCTCGACCCCGCCCGCTCCGGCCTGCCGCCCGCCGCCCACGTCCGCCACACCCTCACCCTCGGGTCGATGACCCGCGACAGCCTGATGCTCTCCCCCGGCGGGTCGCTCCAGTTCACCCTCGCCCTCCCCGCCGGCGCCCCCCGGCTGCGCTTTGGGCTCGGCCAGGTCGATCCGCGCATCCTCGGCTGGACCGGCGAGGCCGCCCTGCGCATCGAGCTCGACGGCCACGAGATCTTCACCGCCACCGCCGCCACCGGCGCCCCCTTCACCGAGCACAGCGTCGACCTCAGCCCCTGGGCCGGCCAGACCCTCACCCTCCGCCTCGAGGTCGACCCCAAGGGCGACCCCACCGGCGACCTCCTCGCCCTCGGCACGCCAGAGATCACCAACGCCCAGGCCCCCGCCGACGAGGCCGACCGCATCGTGGTGATCGGCCTCGACACCCTGCGGGTCGACCACCTCTCCGGCGCGGGCTACCGCCGCGACACCAGCCCCCACCTCGACGCCCTGGCCGCCCAGTCCACCGTCTTCTCGCACACCTGGACAGTGGCCCCCCGCACCCGCCCGGCCTTCCGCTCGATCTTCACCGGTCGCTGGCCCCTGCCCGCGCTCACCGCCCCCAACATGGCCGAGACCTTCGCCGCCGCCGGCTGGTCCACCGCCGGCTTCGTGGCCAATGTCCACCTGATCCCCCGGCTCGGCTTCGCCGACGGCTACCGCTGGTGGGAGTACGAAGACTCCGTCCCCGCCGCCCATCAGGTCGACCGCACCCTCACCTGGCTCACCGACCACGCCGCCGAAGACGCCCTGGTCTTTGTCCACTTCATGGACCCCCACGTCTTCTACCTGCCGCCCGAGCCCTACAAGGACCGCTACACCGCCGGCCTCGCCACCCCCGACCTGCCCGAGCGCTACAACCGCTGGCTGGTGCGCCGCTGGGAGGCCGAAGGGCGCCTGACCGCCGACCACAAGGCCCTGATCGAGGCCCGCTACGACGCCGAGATCGCCTACCTCGACGCCCAGATCGGCCGCCTCCTCACCGCCCTCGACGCCCTGCCCGGCCGCACCACCGTGGTGGTCACCACCGACCACGGCGAGGAGTTCTGGGAGCACGGCCAGTTCGAGCACAACCACACCCTGCACGAAGAGCTGGTGCGCGCCCTGCTCTGGGTTCGTACACCCGACAAGGTCGGCCGCACCCTCTCCGCCCCCGCCTCCCTGGTGGACATCGCCCCCACCCTCCTGGAGCTGGCCGGCCTGCCGCCGCTGGCCGAGGTGGACGGACAGAGCCTCGCCCCCTTCGTTCAGCGCGGCGCCGACCCCGTCCTGGAGGCCCGCCTGCGCGAGCGCCCCCTGCCGCTCGGCCACATGATGTTCGCCCCCGAGCACTGGGGGGTGGTGAGCGCCGGCCACAAGTACATCCTGCACACCGTCTCCGGCGAGGAGCAGCTCTACAACCTCACCACCGACCCCGCCGAGGCCACCGACCTCGCCGCCACCGCCGA
>JBEIQK010000323.1:0-6909 GCA_040376505.1 Alphaproteobacteria bacterium
CTGCCGAACCTGGAGCCTTAGCCGCGCACCCCCGCCAGCCAGGCCGAGAGGCGGGCGACGAGGGAGGGGTGCCCATCGCCCAGGGCCCAGCCGGTGACCGACAGGGTGGCCTCCATGGCACGGCCCGGCTCGGCGCGGTGGAGGGCCGGCGGCACCCCCGCGGTGAGCAGGGCCATCGCCGTGGACATCGGCGTGGTGCGGTAGCGCGGATCGTCGTGCAGCGCGGCGCGGGCCAGATCGTAGAGCACCGGCTTGCGATCGTCGTCGCAGCCCACCAGCAGGCTCTCGCCGCCGGCCTTGCCGCTCGGGCGCAGCCAGCGCCGCGATTCCCCCTCCTCCACGATGAAGAGCGCGCTGGGGCCGCCCTCTTCATCGAGCTGGCCCAGCATCCACACGCCCAGATTGTACAGGTGAAAGGTCGGCAAGGCCGGGCCCACCCGCACCGCCCGCCAGCCTGAGGGGTCCGCCGCCTCGACCTCCACCGGGCAGGAATCGCCTTCGGCCTCGCCCAGGGCGGCGTAGGAGCGCAGGTGGGCTTCGATCCAGGAGACCGAGGCGCCCTGAAACAGAAGACGCCGGATTGGCACGGAGACATCCGGAGAAGAAGCGGAGGTGGTCATCGCCCCATGCTACGCTGGCCGATGCAGTTCGGGTAGCGCCGGTGGCGTGGCCCGAGTCTTTCGGCCTCTTTGGCGATGGGTACGACGATGAAAGCGCGGCGCTCGGCCAGTCCTGCCACCCAGCGCCCCAGTCCCAGCCCGGCGCCGGTGCGCAGCGGCGCCATTCGCCAGCCCCGCGGCAACGCCGCGATGATGGGCGCTCTGCAGGGCGACGTCCTCGACGGCCACACCAGCGGCGTCGCCGCGGCCACCGATGTCCTCGACGGCGAGGCCACCGAGACGGTCACGAGCGAGGCGATGAGCACCGGCAGCGCCCTCGATCGCGAAGAGGGCGGCCCGGTCGACACCCTCGGCCCCAGCCGCGAGGAGGGCACCGGCGAGTCGATGTCGGAGGGCGACGAAGAGGCCCTCTCGTCTGAGGAGGTGCCCGACGAGGCCGAGCTGGGCGTGGAGTCGGCCGAAGAGGAGGAGGAGGCCGCCAGCGGCGGCGAGGCCACCGAGTCCGCCGAGGAGGTCGCCGAAGAAGAGGCCACGGCCGAGGCCGGCGAAGAAGAGTCGGCCGAGGAGACCGCTGAGGCCGGCGAAGAAGAGGAGGACGAGGAGGCTGTCGAGTCGGGTGAAGAGGCCGTCGAAGAGGAGGCCGCCGACGGCGAGCCCCCGGCCGAGGAGGGCGCCGAGACCGAGGCCACCGACGAGGCCACCGAGAGCGAGAGCAGCGGTGGAGGCGGCGGCGGCGGCGGCGGAATCATCACCACCCCCCGGATGAGCGACCCCACCCCGCCCCACGATCCCATCGTGTCGGACATGTGGGAGCACATCGTCGGCCACAGCCCGGTCGCCCAGGCGGCCTACGCCCGCGGCCAGCTCAGCCAACTCGCCGCCCACGCCGAAGCCAACCAGCTCGCGGTCACCAGCACCGCCAGCGGCCTCGCCACCGACGTCGGCGGCGCCGTTGCCGAGCGCATCGCCCGCCTCAACGGCGGCATCGACACCGCCATCGCCAACGCCCAGGGCCACTTCGCCGGGCTGCGGTCCCAACTCCAGGCCGCGAGCCAGCAGGCCCTGGCCCAGATCGACGGCGGGCTTAGCAGCGCCCTGGCCTCGATCGACGGCGCGCTCAGCACCCGCTTGGGCGAGCTGACCGCCGGCTTTGCCGGCGCCGACGCTGCGCTGGCCACCGCCCAGTCCGAGGGGGTCAGCACCTTCACCGCGGCCTGGCAGGGCAAGGTCGACGCCATCCGCGCTGCCGGCGAAGAGCGCGCCGCCACCGCGCTCTCCACCGGCCAGGGCCTGGCCAACGGCTGGTCTGGCGGCGACGGCATCGAGGCCGAGCGCAACGAGGCCCGCCGCAAGGTCGCCAACGAGGTCAGCGCCAAGTTCGCCAGCGAGATCCGCACCAAGGCCAACCAGGCGGCCGACGAGCTGGCGGGCGGCCTCGGCCAGATCCCCGGCGTGGTCAGCGCCCTCTGCGAGCCGGTCACGGGGCAGCTCACCAGCCTGCGCAGCCAGGCGGAGTCCTCCCTCACCGCCGCCGCCGAGCAGGCCCGCGCCAACGCCACCACCCAGGCCGAGCAGGCCCGCGGCGCCGTGGTCAGCGCCGCCGCGGAGGGGGAAGGCGCCCTCCAGGGGCAAGAAGCCGAAATCGTGAGCGGGCTGGAGGCCACCCGGGCCAGCGCCACCGCCCAGCTCCAGAGCGCCGGCGACGCCCTCTCCGCCGAGCTCACCGCCGCCGGCGAACAGCTTGGCGTGGTCTACGCCGACGCCATGGCTCGCCTCGAGGCCGACCTGCTCGAGGGCGACCCGCCCCTGGCCAGCGACACCGACGCCGCCATCGCCGCCGCCACCGCCGAGCTCGACGCCCTGCGCGACAGCCAGCTCGCGGCCCTGGCCGAAGCCCAGGCAAGCGGCATCGCCCAGCTCGATCTGACGGTGGATGGCGTGCTCTCCACCACCGAGCAGGGGCTCACCGCCGCGCTGGCCTCAGCCAGCCAGGCGGGCCAGCAGGCCGTCAGCGGGCTGGGCACCCAGGGGGCCGGCGCGGCCCAGGGCCTTAGCGACAGCGCCACGATGGCCAGCGATCACATGGGCCAGATGGCGCTCTCCGCCACCGACAACGCCAACCTCGCCGTCGCGGGGGCCGCCAGCACCATCGCCAGCACCCAGGCCCAGTGGATGGCCGACCTCGACGCCTCGGCCAGCTCGGTGGTGAGCGAGCTCGACGCCTCACTCACGTCGATGTCGTCGGAGATCAGCTCGGGCGCTGCCAAGGCGGCGGCCGAGATCAAAGAGAAGGCCTGGTACGAGAAGGCCTGGGACGCCCTGGCCTCGGTGGCCTCGGTCATCGCCACCGTGGTGGTCGGCGTGCTCGTCTTCGTCGCCGTCGCCGCCTTCTGCGTGGCCACCTTCGGCGCCGGCCCGATCGCCCTCATCGCCGCAGGGGCCATCGCCGGCGCGGTGGCCGGCGTGGCCGCCAAGCTGGCCGGCGACGCCACCAAGTCGCTGCTCACCTGGTCGAACCAGTTCGGCAGCCCGATGGAGTATCTGCAGGCCGCCATCGTCGGCGCCGTCGGTGGCGCGCTCACCGCTGGGCTCGCCCAGGTGGCGAGCCCCCTGGTCACCGGCATCGTCACCGCCTGGGGCGGCAGCCTCGCCGATCAGCTCACCGACATCGGGCTGATGGGCGAAGGCTGGAACTGGGGCGAGTTCCTGCTCACCGGCGCGCTGGGCTCGGTCTTCGCCTGGGCCGGCGGGCGCTGGCTCGAAGACGCCGTCGGCAACCGCATCCTCACGCGGCTCTTCCCCGTGAGCGGGCGCTCCCAGAGCTGGAACAGCTTCCAGACCTTCGCCCGCAACACGCCGGTCTTGCGCAACCTCGACAACACCCTGCGCGGCGCCCTGTGGACCAACTTCGTCAAGAGCAAGATCACCGGCGCGCCGGCCGACGCCCTGATGGAGCTGTCCAACGCCACCATCAACGAAGATCCCGAAAAGAAGAAGAAGTAGGCGCTAGCCCCCGGCGGCGCCCTCGGGATCGGGGGCGCCGCCCGGCAGCAGGCCGCGCCGCTTCAGGTCGCGGCGGTGCCAGAGGAAGTAGGACTCCACCTTCTCGCGGGCCCAGGGCGTGCGGCGCAGGAACTTGAGGCTGGAGGTCAGGCTCGGCTCGAAGACAAAGCAGTCGATGCGCACCTGACGCCCCAACTCCTCCCAGCCGCGGGCGGCCACCAGCTCTTCAAGGAGGGCGGTGAGGGTGATGCCGTGGAGCGGGTTCTTGGGCTGTTCGGTGGGCAAGGGTCACCCCGGGGAGAAGGGCAGGGGGCCCGGCCTATCGCGCCGCCCCGCCGGCCGGAGCCCGGCGCCGCACCAGCTTGAGGCCCGACCAGGTGGCGTCCACCGCGCAGACCTTCACGTCGACGAGGCCGAGCGGCAGGGCCACCGCGCGCAGGTCGTCTTCGGAGAGCTGGCCCGGCGGGCTGGCGCGGGTCTTCTTGGGCCAGGAGACCCAGAGCATGCCGCGCTCGACGAGGGCCGGCAGCAAGGCGGGCAGCGCCGCTTCGAGCTCAGCGCGGCGGCGCACGAAGAGGTGGATCACGTCGGCCGGGCCGGCCTCCACGCGCAGCAGGCCCTCGGGCAGGGGGCCCACCCGGTCCGCATAGTCGTCGGCCTCGCCCAACACCCAAAGGCGCTGGCCGGCCTTGAGCCCCAGCTTGGTGGCGGGGGGCCTGCCCGAATACCCCGCCGGCGACGGGCTCTCCGCGGTCAAGGCAGCAGTTGGGGGGCCAGATCGGCGCGCAGTTGGGCCTCGCAGGCCTCCAGCGCGGCGGCGTCGCGACTGTCAAGGGTCAGGGTGACAGTGTAGGGCTTCTGGTCGAACTGCGGGTAGCTGCCGATGCTGACCTCGGGCCAGCGCGCCGCCGCGGCCGTGAGGAGGTGGGCGATGTCGGTCTCTCCGGCGGTGGTGACGAGGCGCCGGGTGCCCATCGGCTGGCCCGAAAAGCGGTCGGCGACCGCGGCGAAGCGGGCCCGCAGCAGGGCCGGCACGCCCGGGAAGATCGCCACGTTGCGGGTCACTACCAGGGGGTAGGGGATGTCGCCTGCCCACCACAATTCCGAGCCCGCCGGGATCGTCGCCATCCGCTGGGCCGCGGCGTTGTAGCGGGGCCCCATCCGCGCCGACAGCAGGGCCTCGATCTCGGGGGCCACCACCAGGGGCAGGTCGAAGGCGCGGGCCACCCCTTCATAGGTCAGGTCGTCATGGGTGGGGCCCACCCCGCCGCTGGTGAACAGGTGATCGGCCAGGGCGGACAATTCCGCCACGGCGGCGGCGATCACCGCAAGATCGTCGGGGATCGTGACGATGCGCAGGAGATCGACGCCCATCGCCCGCAGCTGCGCGGCAAAGAAGGGTGAGTTTTCGTCCACGACCTTTCCGCGCAGAACCTCGTCTCCGATGATCAACGCGGCGGCGGTTGGGGCACGGGACATGGCGCCTCCAGGAAGGGCGCCGGCGGCCGAAGGAGGAGTGGCCGGCGGCGCTTCGCCAGCGTAGCCGAGCCACGCAAGCGCGGGCCACATCGCCGATGGCCCTGGAGCTGGAATGGACGCGCCTACGTCGCCAAAGCCCTACAGTTGCGGCGCCGCGGTGGTGGCGGCCCTGCCGATCCCGGCGGCGGTGGTGGGGGCTGGCCTCACGGTGCTGGCCGCGAGCCCGGCTTGGGGTGCCCGCTACCCCAGCTTTCCCTGGGGCGCTGAGAGCCGCTTCGGCCGTCGCCTCATCGACGTGCTCGATGGCGCCTGCGCCGAAGCGGGCTGGTCCTTTCATCGGGGCACTGTGCGCTGGCTCATCCGCGCCACGGCCCTGGTGGTCGGCGACCTGCGCCTCGTGCTCTTGACGGAGACCGCCGCCGAGACCGAGCCCGCCGGCGCCGACCGCTTCGACATGGCCATGGCGGCGTCGGGGGACGGCGTTTGGGATGTCGACCTCGTGCGGGGCCGAACCTGGTTCTCCGCGCGCTGGAAGGCCATCGTTGGCTACGAAGATCACGAGGTCTCCGACGACATCGACGAATCGCTGGCCCGCCTGCACCCCGACGACGCCCCGCGCATTTCTGCGCTGATGCAGCGGGCGCTCACCGATCCCCACTTTGTTCCCGCCGAGTTCGAGCTGCGCAGCCGCCACAAAGACGGCAGCTACCGCTGGCTGGTCAACCGCGGCCGGGTGGTGGAACGCGGCCCCGACGGCCGCCCCTTGCGTCTGATGGGCTTTGTCACCGATGTCTCGGAGCGCGTGGCCCTGGTCGAGCGCCTGCGCGAGGTCACCGAGAGCCTGCGCCTCGTCACCGACACCGTCAACGCCGCCTTCTGGGTGATCGGCGCCGCCGACCTGCAGCTCCAGTACGCCAGCTCCAGCTTTGAGCGGGTCCACGGCTTCAGCGCCGAGGTCGCCCGCCACCAGCGCGGCGTGGTGCGTCAGCGGCTTCACCCCGACGATCTGCCGGCCTTCAAGCAGATCTTCAACGCTACCCCCGACGCGCCGGTGAGCTGCGAGGTGCGGGTGATCGACGCCCCCGGCCTCGAGCCGCGCTGGCTGCGGGTGCGCTCCCACCAGGTCGGCGGCCTCAACGGCCAGGCGCGGCGCCTCGTCGGCTTCAGCGAAGACATCACCGCCGTTCGGGCCGCCGCCGACGCGCTCCGCGAGTCCGAGGCCCGCTACCGGGCCCTCGTCGAGCACGCCCCCGACGGCATCTTCGTCTCGGTGAAAGACCAGGTGACCTACTGCAACCCGGCCTTTGTGCGCCTGATGCGGGCCCCCTCGGCCGATGCCCTGCTCGGCCGCTCACCGCTCACCTTCATCCACCCCCGCACCCACGAGGCCATCCGCCAGCGGGTGGCGCGCCTGCGCGCTGGCGAACCCGACGCGCCCAAGCAGCGCGAGACCTACCTGCGCTGCGACGGCAGCGAGGTCGAGGTCGAGGTTGTAGCCGTCCGCCTGGAACTGGGGGGCCAGCTTGGCATCCAGCTCCTCGTGCACGACATCACCGACCGCCTCCAGCAGGAGATGGAGATCCTCCGCCTCAACGCCGAGCTGGAGCACCGGGTCGTCGCCCGCACCGCCGAGCTGGAGGAGAGCCGCGAGCTCTTCGCTGCCTTCATGCGCCACACGCCCACCATTGCGTACATGAAGGACGCCCAGGGCCGTCTTCAGTACGTCAACGACGCCTACATCGAGCAGATCTGGGGCGGCGAGGCCCGCTTTTCCTACCTCAACCGCACCGACTTCGACCTGTGGCCC
>JBEIQK010001043.1:0-1907 GCA_040376505.1 Alphaproteobacteria bacterium
CCCCAAGGCCGCCTACCAGGAGGGCTACCACCCGCTGGTGCCCGGCATCCGCGTGGTCGCCCGCGACCGCGTCGCCGAGGAGATCGGCCCCCAGACCCTCGGCGTGGTGGTGGAGCCCGTGCAGGGCGAGGGCGGCTGCGTGCCGGTGCCCAACCTCGCCGGCATCCGCGCCGCCTGTGACGCGCACGGCGCCTTGCTGATGTACGACGAGATCCAGTGCGGCCTCGGGCGCAAGGGCGTTCTGCGCATCCTGCCGCGCCCCGACCTGATGACCCTGGCCAAGGCCATCGGCGGCGGCCTGCCCCTCGGCGCGATGATCGCGATCAAGCCCGAGCTGCAGGAGGTCTTTCAGCCCGGCGACCATGGCAGCACCTTTGGCGGCAACCCCGTCTCCTGCGCCGCCGGAAAGGCCGTGCTGGAGGTGATCCTGGAGCAGCGCCTGTGGGAGAACTGTGCGCTGATGGGCGCGCGGCTCAGCGCCGGCCTGCGCGAGACCGGGGTGAGCGTCACCGGCGCCGGCCTGATGGTGGCCGCCCACCTGGGCCGGCCCAGCGGCCCGGTGATGGAGGCGATGCGGGCCCGCGGCGTGCTCACCGTGGGCGCCGGCAACGAGGGCGTGCGCTTTTTGCCCCCCTTTACGCTCACCGCCGGCGAGGTCGACCAGATCGTCGAGGCCTTCGCCCAGTCGCTCTCGGCCTGATCTGCGGCGCGTGGCCGGTGCGAGGTCGCCCTCATAAGCACCGGCCATGACCTTCGATCCAGCCACCCCCCTCGCTGGGCGTCGCGCCCTGGTCTGCGGCGCCAGCGCCGGGATCGGCCGCGCCACCGCCCGCCTCTTCGTCCAACAGGGCGCCACCGTCTACGGCCTCGCCCGGCGCGCGGAGCGGCTCGCCGCCCTCGCCGATGAGCTCGGCGGCGCCTTCCATCCAGTGGTCGCCGACCTCGATGATCGGCCCGCCACCCTCGCCACCGTGGCAGGGCTCCTGGAGGAGGGCGGCCCGATCGAGATCCTCGTCAACAACACCGGCGGGCCCCCCGGCGGACCTCTGGCCCAGGCCACCGAGCTCGCCTTTGTGGAGGCCTTCGGCCGGCACCTCTTCGCCGCCCAGGCCCTCGTGGTGGCCCTGCTCCCCGGCATGAAGGCGCGCGGCTACGGGCGCATCTTGAACGTGGTCAGCACCTCGGTGAAGGAGCCGATCCCCAACCTCGGGGTCAGCAACACCGTGCGCGGCGCCGTCGCCGCCTGGGCCAAGAGCTGGAGCCTGGAGCTTCCCCCCGGCCTCACCATCAACAATGTGCTGCCCGGCTACACCGACACCGAGCGCCTCGACAGCCTCGGGGCCGCCACCGCCGCCCGCACCGGCCAGGGAGTCCTTGCGGTGCGCGCCGCCTGGCTCGCCGCCGTGCCCGAAGGCCGGCTCATCGCCCCCGAAGAGACCGCCGCCGCCCTCGCCTTCCTCGCCAGCCCGGCCGCTGGCGCCATCCGCGGGGTCAGCCTGCCGGTGGACGGCGGCCGCCTGCGGAGCCTGTAGCCATGCGCTTCGACATCTTCTTCAGCATCAGCCAGACGCCGGTGGACGGCCACACCCCCAGCGAAGCCGAGATGTTTCGCAGCTTCTTCCGTCAGGTGGTTGCCGCCGACGCCGCTGGCTACGGCACCGCCTGGGTCGCCGAGGCCCACCTCTCCACGGCGGTCCAGCAGCGGCACCCCACGGGCGTGGTGCCGCACTGGCGCGGTGAGATCGGCCTCAACACCGACGTCTTCCAGCTCGCCCACCAGATCTTCGCCCGCACCCAGCGCATCGAGGTGGGGGCCGCGGTGATGAACCTGCTCTGCAACGGCGGCCCCGTCGCCCGCGCCGAGCAGACCGCCGCCTTCGCCACCCTGCACGGCCTCGACCCGGCCG
>JBEIQK010000195.1:0-9396 GCA_040376505.1 Alphaproteobacteria bacterium
CTGGCCAGCGTCTACGATCTGGTCGGCGCCTAGGCCCGCCGGATGGAGGTCACCGCTCTCGCCCCCCGCTTCGTGGTGCCCGATGAGCGCTACGCGGTGGTGCTCAACGGCAACGCGGGCCGGGTGACGCCCCGGCTCGTGGCGGCGCTGCGGCGGGTGCTCCCCTCCGAGCGGGTGATCCTGACCCGCTCCCAGGAGCACGCCCGCGAGGTGCTGGAGGGCCTCGTGGCGGCCGGCGTGAAGACGGTCTTCGCCGGCGGCGGCGACGGCACCATCGTAGATGTGATCAACAACCTCGTCGCCCTGCGCCGGCCGGACCAGCCCCTGCCGGCGGTGGGCGTGCTGCGCCTGGGCACGGGAAACGCCCTGGCCCACTGGCTGGGCAGCGCCACGCCCGCCAAAGACCTGGGCCGCTGGGCGGCCGGCCAGCTCCACAAGCTGGTGCCGGTGCAGATGGTGGAGGCCGAGGGCACCCTCTTTCCCTTCGCCGGACTGGGCCACGACGCGGCGGTATTGAACGACTACAACTGGCTCAAGAAGAAGGTGAAGGGCACCTTCTGGGAGGCCCTGGTGAAGGGCATCCCCGGATACGTCCTGGCCGGCTACCTGAAGACCATCCCCAACTACCTGCTGCGCCGCAAGCCGCGGGTGACGGTGGTGAACCTGGGCCGGCCGGCCCAGCGCATCGACGTGGACGGCCATCCGCGCGGGGCGCCGATTCCGGCGGGCAAGGTGATCTACCAGGGGGGATGCACCTTGTTGGGCACGGCCACCACGCCGCTCTATGGGTATGGGATGAAGATGTTTCCCCATGCCACCAAGGAGCCGGGGCGCTTTCAGCTCCGCATCCTGGACATGAGCGCCTTGCAGGCGGGGATTCACTTCCTCGACTGCTGGCGGGGGCGGCTCACCCACCCGGGCTGCTTCGACTACATCGCCGACCGGGTGCGGGTCTCCTTCGATGACCCGATGCCCTACCAGTTGGGCGGCGAGGCCTCGGGCTACCGCAAGGAGATCACCTTCGCGGTGAACGAGCTGCCGATTGAGCTGGTCAGCCAGGGCTGATCGGATGACAGGGCGGCCGGCTGCGCTACAGCGGGCCAACGGAGGGCGCGGATGGGCCTGCGGGATCGGCTGAAAGACAAGGTGCGGGCGGTGTTGGGGCGAAGCGCCCCTCCGGCGCCCGCGGTGACGGCGCCGACGCGGCCAGCGCCGCCGGTGGTCGTAGCCCCGGCGCCAGCGGTCGAGCCGCCTGCGCCGCTGCCGGTGATCGAGGCCCCGCCGCCGGTGGTCGAGGCGCCGGTGGTCGAGGTGCCTCGAACGGTGGCCCTGCGGGATCTGCTGGACGAGAGCGCCCACGCCGACGCGCCGGTGCGCAACGCCCATGTCGCGGCAGCCCGCGAGACCACCGAAGCCGCCCAACAGGTGCGGGTCTACAACCCGGCCGAGGGGCTCGACATCACCTTTCCGGTGGAGCCGGGCGAATACGTCCTCGACGCCGCCGAGCGGGCGGGCTTTGTGCTGCCCTACTCCTGCCGGGCGGGGGGCTGCCTGTCCTGCTCGGCCCAGGCCCAGGGGCCGGTCGAGTTTGACATGGGTGAACAGTATGTGCTGGAGCCCGAGGTGGTGGCGGCGGGCTTCTGTCTGCTCTGCTGCACCAGCGTGCGCAGCGCGGCCACCTTTCTGTCGCACCAGCAGGACAACATCCCGGCCTGACCGGCCCGAGGCCAGGCGGGCGGCGGGAAGGGGCGCCTCCACAGGTCCCTCCATCGAGAGACCTGCGACGGCCGCGAACGGATCGCCGACTCAGACCTCGAGCAGCAGCCGCTCCGGCGCCTCGACCAGCTCCTTGATGCGCACCAGGAAGCTGACCGCCTCGCGGCCGTCGATGATCCGGTGATCATAGGAGAGCGCCAGGTACATCATCGGCCGCAGCACGATCTGCCCATCCACGCCCACCGGGCGCTCCTGGATGGCGTGCATGCCGAGGATGCCGACCTGGGGCGGGTTGAGGATGGGGGTGCTCATCAGCGAGCCGAAGACGCCGCCATTGCTGATGGTGAAGGTGCCCTCCTTGAAGTCATCGGGGCCGAGCTTGCCGTCGCGGGCCTTCTTGCCGAAGGCGGCGATGGCGCCTTCGGTCTCGGCGAGGCTCATCGCGTCGGCGCCCTTGACCACCGGCACAACGAGGCCGCGCTCGGTGGAGACGGCCACGCCCACGTTGTAGAAGCGCTTGTAGACGACGACGGGGCGGTCGGGATCGCTGTCGTCGATCTCGGCGTTGACGGCCGGGAAGGCCTTCAGCGCCTCGATGGCGGCCTTCACGAAGAAGCTCATGAAGCCGAGCTTGAGCCCGTGCTTCTTCTCAAACTTCTCCTGGTACTTCTTGCGCAGCTCCATCACCCGGCTCATGTCCACCTCGTTGAAGGTGGTGAGCATGGCGGCGGTCTGCTGGGCCTCCACGAGGCGGCGGGCGATGGTGCGGCGCAGCGGGGTCATCGGCACCCGCTCGACGAGGCCGGCCACCGGCGCGGCCGGCGCGGGGGCGGCGGAGGCGACGGGGAGGAGGTGCGGGGGCACCACGCCGGTGTTGGCCGAAGGGGCCTTCTGGGCGGCGGCCTCGACGTCGCGGGCAAGCACGCGGCCGCGCACGCCAGAGCCCTCGACGGCGCTGATGTCCACACCATGCTCGGCGGCGGCGCTGCGGGCGGCAGGGCCGCTCTGGGGGCCCTTGGCCGAGGGGGTGGCGGCGCGCTCGGGGGCGGCGACGACGGGGGCGGCGACGACCGGCGCGGCGGCGGGCTGGGCGGCACCCTGGCCGATCACGCCGACGGTGGCGCCGATCAGCACCTCATCGCCGTCCTGGGCGAGGACCTCCAGCAGCACGCCAGCGGCGGGGCTCGGCACCTCGATGCTGGCCTTGTCGGAGTCCACGGAGACGACGGGCTCGCCGGCGGCGACCGGCTCCCCCACCTTCTTCAGCCACCGCCCCAACTGGGCGGTCTTCACCGACTCCCCGATGGTGGGGACGACGATGTTCGTGCGGGAATCTTGGGACATACCAACCTCAGGGTGTTGTCAGGCCAGGGCGGCGCGGATGAGCGCGTCCTGATCGGCCTTGTGCTTGCGGGGAGAGCCGGTGGCGGGGGCGGCGGCGCGGGCGCGGCCGACGTAGCGGGGGCGGTTGCCGAGCAGATCGGTCATCCACTCGTCCATCATCGGCCAGGCGCCCATGTTCTTGGGCTCCTCCTGGCACCAGACCACCTCCACGCTGGCCGGCGCGGCGTTGACGATGGCCTCGACCTCCTCGGCGGGGAAGGGGTAGAGCTGCTCGACCCGCACCAGGGCGACGTCGGTGACGCCCTGGCGGCGGCGGGCGTCGGCCAGCTCGTAGTAGACCTTGCCCGAGCAGAAGACCACCCGGCGGGCGGCGGAGATGTCGACCTGGGCGTCGGGGATGACGCGCTGGAAGGTGCCGCGGGTGAGGTCTTCGAGGGTGGAGACACACTCGGGGTGCCGGAGCAGCGACTTGGGGCTCATCACCACGCAGGGCTTGCGGAAGGGCAGCAGGAGCTGGCGCCGCAGCAGGTGGAAGAAGTTGGCCGGCGTGGTGCAGTTGGCGACGAAGATGTTGTCTTCGGCGCACAGCTGCAGGTAGCGCTCCAGGCGGGCGCTGCTGTGCTCGGGGCCCTGGCCCTCGTAGCCATGGGGCAGCAGCATCACGAGGCCAGAGGTGAGGTTCCACTTCTGCTCGGAGCTCATCAGGAAGTTGTCGATGATCACCTGGGCGCCGTTGGCGAAGTCGCCAAACTGCGCCTCCCAGACCACGAGGGCGTCGGGCTTCTCCAAGGTGTAGCCATACTCAAAGCCGAGCACGGCGGCCTCAGAGAGCAGCGAGTCGTAGACCTCGAAGCTGGCCTGGCCCTCGCGCAGGTGGGCCAGCGGGATGAGGTCTTTGCCGGTGGTGATGTCGGTCAACACGGCGTGTCGGTGCGAGAAGGTGCCGCGGCCGCAGTCCTGGCCGGAGATGCGCACGGCGAAGCCCTCGTCGACCAGCGCGGCGTAGGCGGCCTGTTCGGCGACCGCCCAGTCGATCGGCTTCTCGCCACGGATCATGGCGAGGCGCTGCTCGAAGAGGCGCTGGATCTTGCGGTGGGCGGCGAAGCCCTCGGGGATGGTGTGGGCGGCGACGAGCAGCTCGACGAGGCGGGCTTGATCGAAGGTGGTGTCGACGGGGTCGTGCACCGAGGCGGTCGGGCGGGCCGGCGCAGCTTTGCCGGTGCGGGTGGGCGGCAGCTCCGCTTTGGGGGTGCGCAGCAGCTCTTCCATCCGGCTCAGGCTGTCGGCGACGACGCGCTCCACGTCGGCCTCCGAGACGGCCCCCTGGCCCACCATCCACCGCGCGTAGGCCACCCGCGGGCTCGGGTGGGTGCGGATGATCTCGTAGAGCAGCGGCTGGGTGAAAGAGGGCTCGTCGCCCTCGTTGTGGCCGTGCTTGCGGAAGCAGTACATGTCGATGACGACGTCTTGGGCGAAGGTCTGGCGCCACTCGGCGGCGATGCGCACCACCGCCGCCACCGCTTCGACATCCTCGCCGTTGACGTGGAAGATGGGCACGGCCAGCATGCGCGCCACGTCGGTGCAGTAGGGGGTGGAGCGGGCGTCTTCGGGCGAGGTGGTGAAGCCGATCTGGTTGTTGATCACCACATGAACGGTGCCGCCGGTGCGGTAGCCGCGCAGCTCGGCGAGGTTGAGCGTCTCCGCCACCACGCCCTGGCCGGCGAAGGCCGCGTCGCCGTGGATGAGGATCGGCAGGATCTGGCCACCGGCCGCGCCGCCGCGCAGATCCTGGAGCGCCCGGGCCCGGCCCTCGACGACGGGGTTGACCGCTTCGAGGTGGGAGGGGTTGTAGGAGAGCGAGAGGTGGACCTTGCGGCCGGAGAGGGTCTCGTAGTCGGAGTCAAAGCCGAGGTGGTACTTGACGTCGCCCGAGCCGTGGAAGCTGTCGCCGGTCTGGTCTTCGAACTCGTCGGTGATGAAGCGGATCGGCTTGTCGAGGATGTTGGCCAGCACGTTGAGGCGGCCGCGGTGGGCCATGCCGAGGATCGCCGAGTCTACGCCGCCCTTGGCCACCTCTTCGAGGAGCATGTCGAGCAGGGGCACCAGGGTCTCGGCCCCCTCCACGCTGAATCGCTTGGTGCCCGGGTAGCGGTTGTGCAGCAGCCGCTCGAAGTTCTCGGCGTCGGCGAGCAGGCGCAGCACGTGGAGCTGCTGGGCGCGATCGAGCACGGGCTTGTCTTGCAGGGTCTCGAAGCGCTCTTGGAGCCAGCGCTTCTTCTCCAGCTCGCCGATGTTCATGAACTCCACGCCAAAGCCGCCGCAGTAGGCCTTGCGCAGACGCGCCACCAGGGTGCGCAGGGTGGTGACCTCGGGCACGCCGAAGGCCGGCCGCCCGGAGACCGGCAGGTCGAGGTCGGCCTCGGTGAGGCCGTAGGTCTCGATGCGCAGCTCTTCGTGATCCTGGCCGCCCACCTGTCCGAGGGGATCGATGCGGGCCGCCACATGGCCGCGCACCCGGTAGGCGTTGATCAGTTGGGCCACCCGGGCCTGGCGCTGGGCGGCGGCCATGCTGAGATCGGGCGCCGGGGCGGCCGGCGCGGCGACGCGGGCGACGCCGCCCGCAAAGACAGAGGCGGGCTTGCCCTGCGGCGGGCGCCCAGCCCCCGGATCGGCGGGGCCCCAAGAGGCGAAGAGCGCGGCCCAGGCGGGATCCACCGCGGTTGGATCGCTCATCCACCGCTGAAAGGCGGCGTCGATGAAGGCGGCGTTGTCACCAGTCAACAAGCTGTCGAGGCCGGCGGGGGCCACGGTGGCCGAAGGAGACCTGCGCATGCGGAGTGCTCGAAGGGCGAAGGGGGGTCGACCCGGGGGCGCGCGGGCCACCGAGCCGGTCGACATCCGAAAGGTGCTGCGGCCTTCGCCGGCTCCCTGTGGACCCCGGCGACCCGAGCGGCGACCCCCCTATCTCGCTCCGTTCGCCTCCGCGCGCCGACAGGTGGAAGCCCGTGGAAGGTGGCGCGCCACGGACGATCCCACAGCACCCTGGTGTCCATCGAACAGCCGGGCATGACGCCGCCCCCTCGACGAGAGCAGCGCAACCCGGTAGAAAGCGCCCCCATTTTTGTTACCCCGAGGCGAACTCCATGCTCTCCCTGGCCTTGACCCTCCTGCTCTCCACTCCCGACGCCCAGGCCGCGGGCAAGTGCGACGCCCTCGTCAAGAAGGCCGAGGCCGCCAAGGGTACCGACCTCGCCACCGCCTTCACCAACCTCGCGGGCTGCGATCACAAGCTGGCCGAAGACAGCTACATGAAGCTGCTCTCCAACGCCGCCGACTCCGACGCGCTGGTGGCCTACTCCCTCGCCGCCATCAAGCTCGACATCTGGAACCCGGTCTGGGGCGAGCTCTCCAAGATTCCCGACTACAGCGCCCGCGACGAGGTCGCCTCCCGCGTCGGCGCCGCCTGCGCCACCGAGCCCAAGGTCACCGCCTTCCTCCAGGGCGCCTACTTCGGCCTGCGCGACATCGAGTTCTCCCAGTGGGATGACGCCTTCGCCGCCTGCGAGAATACCAGCCTCAGCGACTGGCTCACCACCCAGGTCTCGGCGCCCCCCGAGAAGCTCTACGACGAGAAGTTCAACGCGCTGATGGGCATCTACGTCAACAAGCTGCGCGCCGCCGCCCTCCCCGTGCTCTCCAAGGCCGCCGTCAAGGCCGCCAAGGCCGGCCCCTTCGACGCCATCCTCCAGCAGATGGACGCCGCCGTGGCCCCCTCGCTGGGCGAGACCCTCTCCGAAGAAGACAAGGCGGCCCTGGAGAAGGCCCTGATCGAGGTCGCCAAGGGCGTCGACCCCGAGAAGGCCAAGCTCGTGGCCGACCGCCTCGCCACCGCCGGCGCCGAGAAGGCCGCCGCCAAGCTGCTCCCCGCCATCTACCCCAAGCTTGTGCAGGGGGGCGGCAGCTTCCTCTACGGCGTGGCCGCGGTGGAGACCGGTGACTGCAAGGGCAAGAAGACCGCGGTGGTCCACCACGCCGTGGTCAACGAGCCCGGCAAGCGCTGGAACGTCATCACCGACGTCGAGCCGGCGATCCGCGCCGCCGCCAAGCCCAAGCTCACCAAGTGCACCGCCGAAGAGAAGGACTGGCCGGTCTCGGTGACCCCCACCCCCATCGCTGGCGCCAAGAACATGGAGGGCTGGCTCAACTCCCTCTCCAAGCAGCTCACCGAGAAGGGCTACGAGGTCGAGCTCGAAGAAGAGAAGGACGTCAAGCTCAACTGAGCGCTGGGGCGCTCAGCCGCTGACCTCGCCCCGGCGAAAGAGGTCGAGCAGCGAGCGCATCGCCGAGCGCGGCTTGAGGCTCCCCTTCTGGGGGCCCACCTCGCTGAGCAGGGCCCGCGCGGCGTCGAGGCGCGGGTCGAAGTGCAGGGCCTCGCGCAGGTGCCGGGCCGCGGCTTCGAGCCGCCCGGCCTGCAAGACGTGGCGGGCCAGATCGAGGTGAACCCGGGCGCGGGCTCGCGGATCGGTGGTCTCCAACAGGAGATGCTGGAGCTGCGAGACCGGGTCGGGGAGAGGATGTGCGATGCTCATGGTGACCTTGCTGCCCGCTGGTCATACAGCGATGCGGTGCGCGTTTGGGTCTGCGGCTTGTCAAGGCGCCGAGAAGGCGCACGGGCCCGAGCTCCTCGCGCCACCTGGATCGCGCGGGTCGCGCGACGATCGCCGAACAAGGGGGCGCGCCGGTGGTTGGGAGATCGGCCCCCACCGACCGCTCGCCAAGGCCCGACGGAAGAAATTCCGCTGCGATCTGCGCCTCAACAGGATAGATCGGCGCGCGCTCGGATCAGGCCCGCCCGCGTGGCGGCCCGGCGATCCCGATCGATCCGGCAGACGAATCGGCGACAAGGCCGATCAAAGCTTCCTCATCGAAGCGCTCCCCCCTCCGGATCTTTCGCCATCACGTTGATTGGAGAGGCCGATCTTGACGCGTCGAGGGCGAGAAAGTATCTCAAGGCCCGCCCCCGCTGCTGCTGTCGCTGCCCCCCGCTGGAGTTGTCATGGCCCGCTCGCTCACCGTCAAGCATGAAGAGAAGGCGTCCACCACGCCGCTCTTCACCTTCTTCCTCCTCCTCGCCTTCGGCTGGATGGCGATGACCGCCTTCTTCTCCGGCCCGGCCGAGGCAGTCTCCGAGGTCCCCACCGCGCAGTAGCGCCAGCGGCCTGCGGTGCAGGGGCGACTCCGGTCGCCCCTTCGTCGTTGGGCCTACCCGCCCTCGGGCAGCGCGATCGGCCAGATCCAGTCGCCGGCGGCGGTGGTCTGGCCCAGGCCGAAGGTGGCGTTGGCCACCTGGATCGCCCGCGGCGCCACCCGGCAGCGGCCGCGGGTGAGGAAGATGTGGGTGAAGCCCCAACTCCGCAGATCGGCCACCGCCGCCTCCAGCGCCGCCCCGGTCGGCATCGTCGGGTTTCGCGCCGCGGGCGGCGGCTGGTAGTAGGGCGGCAGGGTGGTGGGCACGCCGCAGGCCGCGTCCAAGGCGCCGACGAGGGGCGAGGCCACCAGGAGGGCGTCGATGCCCTCGTAGTTCTCGGAGACCGGCCGATCGGCCAGCACCTGGTAGCGGTTGTAGAGGCGGGCCGGCTCTTCGGAGAAGGGCTCGCGGCCGTTGTCGAAGGGGAGCAGCACCACGCCGCCCTCCCCCGGCAGGGCGTCGAGGCCCGGCGGCAGGCGGGCGACAAAGCCCTCTCGGGGCCAGGGGGTCGGCGAGAGCAGCGTGGCGTCGGCCGCGAGGAGCAGCAGGACGGCCGGCAGCAGGCGGATCGGCAGGGCCCGCGCCCCCAGGGCTACCAACCCCGCGAAGAGGGGCAGCAGCGCGCCCACCGCGCGCTCCCAGTGCGAGAGCCCGAGCAGGGCCGGCCAGGCCTGCACCAGCCAGAAGGCCGGCCCTGGCAGGCCGATCGCCCGCCCGGCCACCGTGGGCCAGTAGCCCAGCGCCAGCACGATCAGGGGCAGGGCCGCCGCCCCGAAGAGCCAGCCCATCCGCCCGCCCTTGCGCAGGCCAATCCCGGCGAGGATCACGGCCACGAGGCCCAAATAGGAGGCCTTCGACGGCCGCACGGCGGCGAGGTGGGGCCAGACAAGGTTGAGCAGATCGGTGCCCGCCACCGGCAGGCTGTCCCAGTCCGGCCGCGGACCGGGCGGCCCCGGCGAGGGTGGCATCCAGCGGTGGGCCCAAAGCCCGCGATGCCCGAGAAAGTCCAGGAAGCGCGGCAGCACCATCAGCAGGGCGATGCCCCCTTGGAGCAGCAGGGCCGGCCGCCGCCAGCGCCACAAGAGGGC
>JBEIQK010000364.1:0-6315 GCA_040376505.1 Alphaproteobacteria bacterium
CGCCCGGGTGATCCTCGCCGATCCCGAGGGCTCCGGCCTCGCCGACTGGGTGGAGACCGGGCGCCTCGGCCCCGACGGGGCCTACAAGGTCGAGGGCATCGGCGGCAGCGAGGTCCCGGCCAACCTGCACCGCGAGGTGCTCGACGGCGCCCTGCGCGTCTCCGACGCCGACAGCTTCGCCATGACGAGGCGCCTGCTGCGCGAAGAAGGCCTGCTGGTGGGCGGCTCGGCCGGCACCAACGTCGCCGCCGCCCTGCGCCTGGCCGAGGCAGGAGGCCTCGAAGGCCCCGTGGTGACCGTGCTCCCCGACGCTTGGGACCGCTACCGCTCCCAGCCCTGGATGCGCGAAGGGCCGTGAGCGGCGGCCCGCGGGTTAGGCGGGGCGGCCCTTTGCCCTTGGAGCCCCCCATGGCCCGCGTTCACCTTGGCCCCCTCAACCGCGCCCTCGTCGTCGAGAGCCCCGACGCCCTCCTCGACGAGCTGCTCGTCGCCGACGGCTTCACCGTCACCCGCCACCCGGGAAAAGCCCCCAACGAAGACGAGCTGATCCGCCTGCTCCAGCAGACCGAGGCCCAGGTGCTCTTCAAGCGCTCCCGCGTGCCAGTCTCCCGCAAGGTGCTGGAGGCAGCCCCCTTCTTGCAGGCCGTCCAGCTCTGCTGCATCGGCGATGATAGCGTCGACAAGCGCGCCGCCGCCGATCAGGGCGTCTTTGTGCTCAATGATCCGGTCAGCAACGGCCGCAGCGTGGTGGAGCTGGCCATCGGCCACCTGATCGCCCTGTCGCGGCGCCTCTACGAGACCGACGCCCACACGCGCGCCGGCGGCTGGGACAAGAGCCAGACCGAGCGCTACGAGATCCAGGGCAAGGTGCTGGGCCTGCTGGGCCTCGGCAACATCGGCCGCGCCGTGGCCCGGGCCGCCGAGGCCCTTGGCATGAAGATCCGCTTTCACGACAACCGCGAGGTGGCCCAGGAGATCGGCCTCGAGATGGGCTGGGAGTCGGCACCTTCGGTGGTGGAGCTCTTCCGCGGCTCGGACTGCATCAGCCTGCACCCCTCGGCCCGCGACGCCAACGATCTGTCCAACAAGGGCATGATCAGCCGCGAGCTGCTCTTTCAGTTGGGCGCCGACCGCCCCGCTTCGAGCCCGCGCATCTTCTTGAACCTCGCGCGCGGCTTTCTGCACAGCACCGAAGATCTGCTCGCCGCCGTGCAGAGCGGGGCCATCCGCCGCGCGGCCGTCGACGTCTACCCCGAGGAGCCCCGCGGCGAGGAGCCCTGGACCAACCCCTACGCCGCCGAGCCGCGCATCGCGGTCACCCCGCACATCGGCGCCAGCACGCTGGAAGCCCAGCCGCGCATCGCCCGGCGGGTGGCCCAGACCGTGCGCGGCTTCTCGCGGGTGGGCAGCCTGCGCGACTGCGTCTTTGGGCCCCGGGTGCGCCTCGGCCTCGTGGAGGATCATGTGGAGGGCGCGGTGGTGCTGGCGGTGGCCCACGCCACCACCCGCGGTACCAAGCGCGCCATCGACGACGCCATCTACGAGTTCGGCGCCAGCAACCTCGCCAGCGCCCACAAGGACTTCGAGGCGCTCGGTGTGGCCTATGACCTCGCCACCCTCGACAAGCCGCTCAGCGCCGAGGCCATCGCCGGGCTGGTCGCCAGCGCGAGCCGCCTCACCGGCGACCCCTCGGCGATCCGCAGCGTGCGGCAGATCGCCCTTTAGGCCGGCTCGATCTCGACCGGGGTGGGCTCGTCGGGGGCCGGGTCGCCCACGGTGGGCTCGCCCAGGGGCACGGCCTCCTCGGGGGGCAGCTCGATGGTGGGGGACTCGGTGGGGGCCTCCGACAGCGGCAGGATCGGCCCCGCCTCGATCGGCAGCGGATCGACCAGCGGATCGGGGGCGCCGCCACCCTGGAGCAGGGCCTCGGCCTCTTCGATGTGGGCGTCGTCATCCCAGAGCAGGCGCGACAGGGTCAGCGCGTCGAAGACGGTCTCGCCCAGCTCGATGAGGGTGCGCAGGTAGAAGCGCCGCAGCACCACCACGAGCTCGTCGGCGTCGCGCTTGACGGTGAACTGGGCGCTGGGGCTGCGCACCGGCCGGCCGTCGGCGTGGGTGAGCTCGCCGGCGTACTTGAGCGCGTTCAGCACATGGCGCACCTGCTTGGCCGGCACCATCGGATCGGTGGTGCGGCAGCGGCGGGCGATGTCGCCGTAGGCGTAGAGCAGGGTGTTGCGCTTCTTGCGGGCCCGGCGCTCGGCGACGTGATCGACCAGCTCGTGCACCACGGTGTGGCGGATCATGTGGCTGGTGGGGTGCAGGCCGGCGGCGGAGAGGCGCTCGCGCAGGCGGGCGGCCTCGCCTTGCAAGGCCGGCAGGTCGAGGTCGGGCTCGATCTCCATCGGCACGATGGGCAGCGGCACCTCTTCGGGGGCCTCCTGGGTGGGCAGATCGACCTGGTAGCCGCCGGCCTTCTCGCTGCGGCGCAGGTTGACGAGGCCCTTGTCGCGGGCGGCCTCCAAAAAGCGCGCGAAGCCGGCGTAGCCGTACTCGTTCTCGTCAAAGGCGGGCTCTTTGCGCTGCATCGACTGCTTGACGAGGCCAGCCAGCACGGGCCCGGGGTCGTCCTTCTGGATGCCCTGAAGGGTCTCCACCAGCAGCGAGAAGGCCACCTCCTTGTCGAGGGAGGGCGGCGGCGCCGGGCGGGGCGGCGGCGGGGCGGCGGGGCGCGGATCTTCGGCCTGGGCCACCGGCGGGGCAGGCGGCTGGGGGGCGGCGGCCGGCATCTCCACGTCGACCTCGAAGTCGAAGCTGCGCTCGATCGGGCGCTCCATCGGCCGCTCGCGCAGCAGGGTGTCGTAGAAGATGAATTCGTCGCAGCTCTCGATGAGCAGGCGGCTGGAGGAGCCGCGGGTGCCGATGCCGATCACGCGCTTGTTGAGCTCTTTGAGTCGCAGGATCAGCGGCGTGAAGTCGGAGTCGCCCGACAGCACCACGAAGGTATCGATGTGCTCGCGTGTGTAGGCGATCTCCATCGCGTCGACGACCAGCGCGATGTCGGCGCGGTTCTTCTCCTGGCCCTTGTAGGAGGTCAGCTCCATCATGGTGACGCCCTGCTCCAACAAGGACTGCTTGTACTTGGCGAAGCGGCCCCAATCGCCGTAGGCGCGGCTGACCAGGATGCGGCCCTTGTCCTTCATGCGGCGCAGCACGGGGCGGAGGTCGAAGCGGCCCATGCCCTCGCGCTCGGAGCCTGCAGCGATGTTTTCAAAGTCGACCAGGACGCAGAGCTTGTGTTCCAAGAGCTTTCCGGGAAATGGGGAGTGCTGCCACGATGACGGGCTGGAATAGCGCCTCCCCGGCCGCGGCTCAACCCGATTAAGGGCCCGGCCGGAGCATGAGCCGATGTCTGGAATGAACAGCTTCTCGGGCGGCAGCCGCTACATCGCCGATGATGGCCTGCTGGCCGACGTCAACGCCGCCATCGTCCTGGGCCGGCCCCTGCTGGTGCGCGGCGAGCCGGGCACCGGAAAGACCCAACTGGCCTACGCCGTGGCCGAGGCCCTGGGCAAGCCGCTGCTCACCTGGCATGTCAAGTCCAGCACCAACGCCAAAGAGGGCCTCTACCACTACGACGTCGTCCAGCGGCTCAACGACAGCCGCTTTGGCGACGCCAACGCCGTGGGCGACATCCGCCGCTACATCCACATGGGCGTGCTCGGCCGGGCCTTCCGCGCCCCCGAGCAGGTGGTGCTGCTCATCGACGAGATCGACAAGGCCGACATCGAGTTCCCCAACGACCTGCTGCGCGAGCTCGACGAGATGGCCTTCACCATCCCCGAGCTCGACGAGACCGTGCGCGCCGTGCACCGGCCCGTCACCATCATCACCAGCAACGCCGAAAAAGAGCTGCCCGACGCCTTCCTGCGCCGCTGCCTCTTCCACTACATCGCTCCCCCCGACAAAGAGCGCCTGCGCCGCATCGTCGCCGCCCACATGCCGCGCCTCGAGACCGACCTCATCGAGGCCGCCATCGAGCGCTTCCTGGGCCTTCGCCGCGTCGAGGGCCTGCGCAAGAAGCCGAGCACCAGCGAGCTGCTCGACTGGCTCGTCGTGCTCGCCCGCGCCGGGGCCAACCCCACCGAGATCGCGCGCCGCATGCCCTTCCCCGGCGTGCTGGTGAAGGGCGAAAAAGACATGGAGCTGCTCATCAGCAAGGGCCTCGTGGGCAAGGCCTGATGTTCACCCTGCTCTACGTCAACCTGCGCGCCCAGGGCGTGGCGGTGGGGTTGGGCGAGTGGCTCGCCTTCCTGCGCGGCGTAGAGCGCGGCCTCGCCGTCGATCTCGACAGCCTCTACCAGCTCGGCCGCACCGTGCTGGTCCACAGCGTGGCCCGCTACGACGCCTACGATCAGGCCTTCTCCGCCACCTTCGCCGGCGTCGAGCTGCCGCCCCAACTCAGCGAAGCGCTGCAGTCCTGGCTCAAGGAGGCCCGCGAGACCCTGGGCGAGCGCGTACAGATCGACCTCGACCCTGAGGCCCTGCGCAAACAGTTTCTGGAGCGCCTCGCCGAGCAGAAGGAGCGCCACGACGGCGGCAACCGCTGGATCGGCACCGGCGGCACCAGCGCCTTCGGCAATTCCGGCCGCTCTGAAGGCGGCGTGCAGGCCGGCGGCGGCGGCGGTCGCTCGGCCGTGATGGTGGCCGGAGAGCGGCGATGGGCCAGCTACCGCGAAGATCACACCCTCGACCTGCGCGACTTCCAGGTGGCCCTGCGCGCCCTGCGCAGCCTCGCCCGCGAGGGCCAGATGGAGCTCGACCTCGACGAGACCATCGACCGCACCTGCGAGAACGCCGGCGACATCGAGCTCGCCTTCGAGCGCCAGCGCAAGAACCGCGTCCACCTCGTGCTCGTGATGGACACTGGCGGCTCGATGTCGCCGCACACCCGGCTCTGCGAGCAGCTCTTCACCGCCGCCACCGCGATGAAGGGCTTTAAGAGCTTTGAGACCTGGTACTTTCACAACGCCCCCTATGGCTACCTGTACAAAGACTTCTCCTCGCTGCGCCGCACCGCCATCGACGAAGTGATGCGCGGCTGGGGCCCCAATCACCGCCTGCTCTTCGTCGGCGACGCCAGCATGGCCCCCTACGAGCTCTTCACCCCCTTCGGCGGCGACCCCTGGCGCGGGCGCGGCGGAGCGGTCTGGAGCGGCCTGGAGTGGCTCACCGCCATGCGCGGCCGCTGCCCGGGCTCGGCCTGGCTCAACCCCGACCCCATGCGCTGGTGGGATCACCCCACTGTACGCGCGATCGGCGGCGTGTTTCCCATGTTTCCGCTCACCCTCGCAGGCCTCAAGGACTGCGTGCGCTCGCTCCGGATGGTCCCATGAAGCAGCTTTTGACGGTCTTTCTGTTTGCGTGCGCGGGCGAAAAAGGCGACACCGCCAGCACCTGCCAGCCGGGCTCCCCCGATGCGGGCACCATCTCGGCCACGGTGGACGGCGCCGACTGGTCGGCCGCCGATCTGACCTACCTCTGGGCCGGCGAGAGTCTGCAGCTCACCACCTCGGTCTCCGCGGGCTGGCGCCTGTCGGTGGTGGCCCAGTCGGCCGGCGGCGGCGAGCCGATCTCCCAGATCATCGACGCCGGGGCCTTTCCGGCCGAGGTGCGCCTGGAGGCGGGCAAGGGGGGCTTCGCGGTGCTCTACCCGGAGTCGGGCCCTTCGGCCTCGACCAACAACGGCGATGGTGGATTGCTCGTGATCACCGGGGAGGTGGATGGGGATCTGCTGGGCTGCCTGGACTTTGGGGCGGCGGATGATGCGGGCGAGGTGGACCTCGTGGGTGGGGTCTTCCGGGCTTCGCCGGGGTGAGGGGGGCGGGGCGCGCTTGCAGCGGGATGCCTCCGTCTCGCGACGACCGGTGCGGACGCGGTTGCGCGTGGCACGAGGGGTGGCCAGTTCCCCCTCATGGCGCCACACCCCGGACACGTCCTTCGCGATGGCTTCCTCGCCCCCCTGGGCCTCAGCCCGGCCGAGTTAGCGCGGGGCCTCGGCGTAGAGGGCAGCACTGTGGGGCGGCTCCTCGCAGGCGAGCTGGACTTGACCCTCGGGATGGCGGCTCGACTTGGCCGGTACTTCCAGGTGCCGGCGCTCTGGTTTCTGCAGATGCAGGCGGTATACGACGCGGAGCGCGTGGGCGCCGATGCGGCCGCGGTAGACGGCGTGACCCCCAGACCGCGCGACCGAAACTTTCTCCTCACGCCTGCCGGCGCACGACCGCTCGGCGCGCGCTCGTCGAAGCCGAGCGAACC
>JBEIQK010000497.1:0-4950 GCA_040376505.1 Alphaproteobacteria bacterium
GAGCGCGCCGCGCTCAAGAGCCGGTCGAATACGACCGGTTAAGCGGCACTCTCACGGAGCGGCGCGCCGCCGCGTCGCCCCCTCTTCCCCGAGCCTGCCGACCATGCTCACAGCGTACCAGATGCGAGGCCGATCGACATGAAGGACAAGGACCTGAAAGAGATCCAGGCCCTCATCCATGTGGGGAAGCAGCGTGGCTACGTGACCTACGAGGAGATGAACACGCTTTTGCCGACCCACCTCATCTCGGCCGATGAGATGGACAACGTGATGATCATGTTCTCCGAGCTCGACATCGAGGTGGTGAACCAGGCCAAGTGGCGGCAGCCCCAGGACAACCAGCCGTCGGGCAACCCCCAGCCCGAGGGCTCCTCGCGGGTGGCCGAAGACCTGCCCACCCAGCGCAGCAACGACCCCGTGCGGATGTACCTGCGCAAGATGGGCACGGTGCCCTTGCTCAGCCGCGACGGCGAGATCGAGATCGCCAAGCGCATCGAAGAGGGCGAGCAGATCGTCGAGCAGCACCTGCTCACCAGCGCGCTGACCTTCAAGCTCGTGCAGCAGCTCGTCGACGACGAAGAAGACCGCTGCCAAAAGGCGATTCGCGGCGGCAAGAAGCCGCGCCGCACCCGCACCAAGGCCGGGCTCACCCTGCCCGAGCTGCGCGATCAGGTGCGCGACCTGGTCGAAAAGAAGACCGCGCTCGTGCATGAGTGCGACCGCACCCGCTCGCGCAAGCGGCAAGAAGAGCTGGGCATCGAGATCAAGGCCATCGAGGCGCAGCTTTTGGAGGCGGCGGGCACGGTGGAGATCTCCAAGCGCGCGCTGAGCCAGGCTTGCCTGGAGGTGCGCACGGGCTGGGACGAGCTGCGCCGCTTCGAGCGCGAGATCGAGCGCGTCGCCACCGAGGCCGAGGTGCCCGTGCGCGATCTGCGCCGGATGATCCGCAAGGTGCGCCGGGCCCCCGAGCGCGGCGGCAAAGAGCTGATCGCCGAGTCGGGCATCGATGAGGTCAAGTGGGCGGACTTCGACAGCCGGGTGCGCAAGCAGCTCCGCCGCATCCGCAAGACCGAAGAGCGCCTGGGCATGGAGCGCGACCACCTGCGGCTCCTCGCCCGCGAGACCCGCCGCGGCGCCTCGATGGCCGAGCAGGCCAAGAGCGAGCTGGTGGAGGCCAACCTGCGCCTCGTCGTCAGCATCGCCAAGAAGTACACCAACCGCGGCCTGCAATTTCTCGACCTCATTCAGGAGGGCAACATCGGCCTGATGAAGGCGGTGGAGAAGTTTGAGTACCGGCGCGGCTACAAATTCTCGACCTACGCCACCTGGTGGATCCGCCAGGCCATCACGCGGGCCATCGCCGATCAGGCGCGCACCATCCGCATCCCCGTGCACATGATCGAGACGATCAACAAGCTGGTGCGCACCCAGCGGCACCTCGTCCAAGAGATGGGCCGCGAGCCCACCCCCGAAGAGATCGCCGAGAAGATGGAGATCCCGGTCGACAAGGTGCGCAAGATCCAGAAGATCGCCAAAGAGCCGATCAGCCTGGAGACGCCGATCGGCGAAGAAGAAGACAGTCACCTCGGCGACTTCATCGAAGACAAGAACATCGCCTCGCCCTCTGAAAACGTGATGACCGGCAGCCTTGAAGAGACCACCCGCAAGGTCCTGGCCACGCTGTCGCCGCGCGAAGAGCGGGTGCTGCGCATGCGCTTTGGCATCGGCGAGAACACCGACCACACCTTGGAAGAGGTGGGCCAGGACTTCGAGGTCACCCGCGAGCGCATCCGCCAGATCGAGGCCAAGGCGCTTCGCAAGCTCCGCCAGCCGGCCCGCAGCAAGCGTCTGCGCGCCTTCCTGGAGGGCTGACAGGTTTTTTCGTGGGCCTATAGCTCAGTTGGTCAGAGCACCCGGCTCATAACCGGAGGGTCCCTGGTTCGAGCCCAGGTGGGCCTACCCACTCCCCCATGCAACGCTGGAGCCTGATTTGCACCCGGACATCCTGGCCATCCGATCGGTGTGGAAGATCGATCACGAGATGGACCAGCTCAAGGCGGAGGCCCGAAAGCTGGCCGCCGCCATCGAGGCCGCCAAGGCGCGCATTGTGACGGTGGAGGCCGAGCAGGCCGCCCAGGCCGAGCAGGTCGCCCGCCTCGCCGCCCAGGAGGCCGAGGTGCAGCGCAAGCTCGACGACTACACCCGCCGCCGCGACAAGACCCGCGCCCTCATCAACGCCGGCACCGCCGACTACGCCCAGGCCCAGCGCCAGCTCGAGCAGTGCATCGCCCTGGTCGATCAGTTTGAGACCGAGGTGCTCGGCCTGATCGAGCAGCGCGAGGCGGTGGTGGCCTTGCAGGTGCGCAGCGCCAAGGTGCGGTCGGCGGCGCAGCTCGACCTGGAGGCGGCGCGCAAGGGCCAGTCCACCCGGCGCCCGGAGATCGAGGCCCGCTTCAAGGTGTTGGAGGCGGCCCGCCCGGCGGCCTGGGCGGGGCTGGTTCACCCGCTCCAGGCGCCCTACAACGACCTCCGGCGCCGCGGCAAGGCCGTGCAGGTCGATGTGGTCGACGGGGTCTGCCCCCAGTGCCACCATCAGGTGGGCGCCCAGGTCCTCATCGAGGTGGCGCGCGGGCGCGGGGCCCACGCCTGTCGCGGCTGCGGCGCCTGGCTGCACGAGATCCAGGCCGCCGAAGAAGAGGCTTGAGGGTCGCCCTCGCCCGCGTTACGGCGGGCGCGATCTGGAGGTCCAGGTGATCGCCGGCGTGCCCTGCAAGGGGCCGCGGGAGGAAAGTCCGAGCTCCGCAGAGCGGGGAGCCGGGTAACGCCCGGTCGGGGAGACCCGGAGGAAAGCGCAACAGAAAGCAGACCGCCACGCGCTTTGCGCGTCTGTCTCTGCGCCGCGGCCATCCCTCGGGTCGTGCGGCGGCGAAGAACAGGGCCCTCTTCGGGGGGCGCGGCAAGGTCGAAAGGGTGCGGTAAGAGCGCACCGGCGGCCCTGGTGACAGGGTCGGCCAGGCAAGCCCCTCCTGGAGCAAGGCCGAAGATGGGGGCGCTGAGGCTGCTCGCCGATGCTCCCGGGTTGGCTGCTCGAGCCGTCCAGCAATGGCCGGCCTAGATGAATGATCACCACCGGCGGGGGGCGACCGCCCACCGGTACAGAACTCGGCTTACGGGCCCCAGATCCCGCGCTCTCACCTTCGGGTGGGGGCGCGGCGCCCTTCCTTGCCCCGGCGGCGGGGGGCCAGTAGGTGCCAGGACCCGCCCCGGTCTGGGTCGGATGGAGCAGATGATGGGCATGCGACGCGAAGCGCTGGAGTACCACTCCCGCGGCCGGGCCGGAAAGATTGAGGTTGTCCCTACCAAGCCGCTGCTCACCCAGCGCGACCTCTCCCTGGCCTACACGCCTGGCGTGGCCGAACCCTGCCGGGCCATCGCCAAGGATCCCGAAGCTGCCTTTGATTACACGGCCAAGGGCAACCTCGTGGCGGTGGTCACCAATGGCACGGCGGTGCTCGGGCTCGGCAACATCGGCGCCCTGGCCGGCAAGCCGGTGATGGAGGGCAAGGCCAACCTCTTCAAGCGCTTCGCCGACATCGACGTCTTCGACATCGAGCTCAACGCGCCCACGGTGGATGAGGTCATCGCGGCGGTGAAGGCCATCGCGCCCACCTTCGGCGGCATCAACCTCGAAGACATCCGGGCGCCGGACTGCTTCGCCATCGAGCAGCGGCTCCAGGCCGAGCTCGACATCCCGGTCTTCCATGATGATCAGCATGGCACCGCCATCATCGCCGGCGCCGCCGTCACCAACGCCTGTCAGCTCACCGGGCGCGCCCTCGCCGACATCCGGGTGGTCTTCTCCGGAGCCGGCGCCGCGGCGGTGGCCACCGCGCGCATCTTCGTGTCGATGGGGGTGAAGCGCGAGAACATCGCGATGTTCGACGCCAACGGCCTCGTCTACGAGGGGCGCGAGGTCGACATGTTCGCCGAGAAGGAGGCCTTCGCCCAGCCGGGCGGGCCGCGTCGCCTCGCCGAGGTGATCGTGGGCGCCGATGTCTTCGTCGGGCTGAGCGTGGGCGGGGTGCTGAAGCCCGAGATGATCCAGAGCATGGCGCCGCGGCCGATCGTCTTCGCCATGGCCAACCCCGACCCCGAGATCACCTACGAAGAGGCCAAGAGGGCCGTCCCCGACGCCATCATCGCCACCGGGCGCTCGGACTACCCCAACCAGGTCAACAATGTCCTGGGCTTTCCCTTTGTCTTCCGGGGTGCGCTGGACTGTCGCGCGCGGGCCATCACCGAAGAGATGAAGGTCGCCGCCGTGCGCGCCTTGGCCGAGCTGGCCCAGGAGGATGTGCCCGACGCGGTGCTCACGGCCTATGGCCTCGACCGCCTCTCCTTTGGCCCCGACTACATCATCCCCAAGCCCTTTGACCCGCGTGTGCTGCTGTGGGTGGCCCCGGCCGTGGCAAAGGCGGCCGCCGAGAGCGGCGTGGCCCGCTTGCCGATCGCCGACTTCGATGCCTACCGCCAGCGCCTCGAAGGGCTGATCGAGCGCTCCCGCGAGGTCCTGCGGCCCTTGATCAACCGGGCGCGCATGCGGCGCAGCCGGCTCGCCTTCCCCGACGCCACCAACCCGCGCATCCTGCGCGCCGCCCAGATCCTGGTCGATGAGGGCATCTGTACACCGGTGCTGGTGGGTCACGCGGAGACGATCCGGGCCCGGGCCGAGGAACACAACGTCAACCTCGATGGCACCGAGATCATCGAGTGCGCAGATGACGCCCGCTTCTTCGACTATGCCGACAAGCTCTGGCAGCTCCGCCAGCGCAAGGGCATGACCCAGACCCTGGTGCGCTCCTGGCTGCGCAACCCGCTGGTCTACGGCCTGATGATGGTGCGGGAGGGCCACGCCGACGGTCTGCTCGGCGGTCTGGCCACGCCCTACGC
>JBEIQK010000223.1:0-8768 GCA_040376505.1 Alphaproteobacteria bacterium
CCACGGTCGAGGGGGGCAGCGGCCGCAGCGGCCTCGCGCTGCGCTTCCCCCAGCTCAGCGGCGGTACGCGCGAGGTGCACGTGCGCGTCGCCGTCTCCACCGTCGACGCCGCCGGCGCGGCGGCCAATTTCGAGGCCGAGCACGACGGCTTTGACCTCGACGCCGGGGTCGCCGCGGCCAAAGAGGCCTGGGCGGCCCAGCTCGCGCCGGTGCGGGTCTGGGGCGGGACCAGCGACCAGCAGGTCATCTTCGCGTCTGCGCTCTACCACAGCGCCCAGATGCCGACCCAGTTCAGCGACGTCGACGGGCGCTACCGCGGCTTTGACGCCCAGGTGCACCACCTCGACCGCGGGCGCTACACCACCGATCTGTCCATGTGGGACACCTACCGCACCACCCACCCGCTCTACACCTTGCTGTGGCCCGAGGCCCACCGCTGGATCCTGCGCTCGCTGGCCCGGATGTCCGAGCAGGGCGGCGCCTTGCCCAAGTGGCCGCTGGCCCTGTGGGATGGCGGCTTCATGGTGGGCTCGCCGGCGCATGTGGTCATCGGCGAGGCGGTGGCCAAGGGCCTCGATGACGTCGACGAGGCCGTGCTCTTCGCCATGGCGGCCGACATGGCGCTGGGCCGCATCGAGGCGCCCTACGGCGCCCGGCCCGATGTCTCTGTCTACGACACCTACGGCTACTACCCCTCTGACCTCGTCGGCACCTCGGTCTCCTGGACCCAGGAGGTCGCGCTGGCCGACTACGCCCTGGCCCTTGGCGGCGAGGGCTGGCTCTCCGCCGAAGATCAGGCCCGCCTCGCCGAGCGGGCCCACGCCTGGAAGCCGCTCTACGACGCCGAGCTCGGCTACTTCCACGCCCGCGACTCCGCCGGGGCCTTCCAGCCCCTCAACTCCACCACCGTCTGGGGCGACGAGTTCTCCGAAGGCAACGCCGAGCAGTACCGCTGGCTCGTGCCCCACGATCCCGAAGGCCTCGCCGAGATCATGGGGGGAGAGGACATCGCCCTGCAGCGCCTCGACGCCTTCTTCGAGGCCTCTCTCGACGCCGAGAAGAGCGATGTGCGCGGCATCCCCAAGCCCTACTACTGGGCCGGCAACGAGCATGACCTCCAGGTGCCCTTTTTGTTCAGCGCCTGGGGGCAACGCGAACAGACAGCCCGCTGGGCCGGCTGGGCGCTGGACACCTTCTACGGCACCGGCGCCGACGGCTATCCCGGCAATGATGACGGCGGCGCGATGGCCGCCTGGGTGGTCTGGACGGTGATCGGTCTGTACCCGATGGCCGGAACCGATCGCTATTTCCTGGGCGAGCCGCGCTTCTCGCGGGTGGAGCTCGATCTGCCCGACGGCACCTTTGTGATCGAGCGCAGCGGCACCGGCCCGGTGCGCCGGGTGGAGCTTGACGGCGAGGCCCTGCCCGATGAGAGCCTCCGCCACGACCAGCTCCGCGGCGGGTCGGTGCTGCACTTCGTCGGGAGCGCGCCTTGAGCCTGACCGATCACCCTGCGTGGCCCCACCTCCGGGCGGCCTTTGTCGCCTTTCACCTCCTCGCGGTGGGTATCGCCTCGGTGCCGGCGCCCGAGGGCGGCATGATCCGCTCGGCCTGGAGCGATCCCTCGGTGGTGACCGAGTTTCGGAGCTGGACGCGGCGCCTCAACAACATGGGCATCGCCATCACCCAGGCGGAGTTCGAAGACCTGCTCTGGGACTTCGGCACCCAGTACATGAGCGCCCGAAAGGTCGTGCTGGCGCCCTTCACGCCCTACTACCGGGCGGCCGGCACCCGTCAGAGCTGGCGGATGTTCGTCTCGGCCCAGCACCACCCCTCCCGCCTCTTCATCGAGGTGCAGGAGGGCAGCGAGTGGCGCCTCGTCTACGAGCAGAACACGCCGGAAGCGACGTGGATGAAGGGCTTCTTGGAGCATGACCGGGTGCGGTCGGCCACCTTTCGCTATTCGTGGAAGCCCTACGCCGGGGCCTACAAGAATTTCGGCCGCTGGCTGGCCGAGGTCGCCGCCGAGGACTTTCCCGACGCGGTGGCGATGCGCACCCGCTGGTACCGCGCCCAGACCCCGAGCCCCGAACAGGTGCTGGCGGGCGAGCTCCCCGAGGGCACCTTCCACTCCCAGCAGGTCTATCCCCTGGCGCCCATCCGGGCGGAATGGGAGGCGGAATGAGCCGCTGGAGCCGCTGGGTCGGCCTGCTCGACCGCCGCGAGCCGGCTGTGGCCCTGGCGATGTACCGGATCGCCATCGGATCCTGCCTGCTCTACGCCGTGGGGACCGTCTGGGCCGGCGGGCTGGTCGAGGCCATCTGGATGGACATCCCCTACGGGGGCTACCGAAACGTCGGCAACGAGGCCTGGCTGGTGGAGCTCGCCGGCGGCGCCTCGCCCGAGGTGGTCTGGCCGCTGGTGATCGGCAGCGTGGTGGCCGGGCTCGCCATCGTGCTGGGGGTCGGCGGGCGGCTGCCGGCCCTCGTCGCCCTGCTCGCCTTTCAGAACCTCGGCCGCATCAACGGTCATTGCGGCGGCTCCTACGATCCGCTGATGACCAACGCCCTGTGGCTGCTCTTCCTCTCGGACTCCACCGCCACCTTCTCCGTTGACGCCTGGCGGCGCGGCGCCTTGTGGTCGGGGACGCAGGTCCCCGCCTGGCCGCGCTGGCTGATGATGGTGCAGCTGGTCCTGCTCTACGCCAGCAGCGGCGTGCACAAGGTCAGCGCCGACTGGGTGCCCGGGGGCGACTTCTCCGCCCTGTACTACATCCTCCAGCAGCCGAGCTGGCAGCGCATCCCGATGGACTGGCTGGCTCCCTACTTTCCGATCACCCAGGTCATGACCGCTTCGGTCTGGCTCTTCGAGGTGGGGTCGCCGTTGTTGTGGCTGGCCTTCTGGTACCGCCACACCCGCAGCCGCCCGGGATGGCTGCGCGCCACCTTCAACCGCGTGGACTGGCGCCTGCTCTTCGCGATCTTCGGGCTGTCGATGCACGTCGGCATCTTCGCCCTCATGGAGGTGGGGCCCTTCTCCTGGATCTCGATGAGCCTGTACATCTCGCTCTTCTCAGGGGACGAGTGGGCCCGCGTCCTTGGCGGCCGGGGCAGCGAGGCAGCGCCAGCCGGCCAGCCCCAGGGCCAGCCAGCCGCCCAGTAGACAAAGCCCGCCGACCGGCGTGATCGCGCCCAACATCCGCAGGCCGCTCAGGCACAGGGCCCACAGCGTGCCCGTAAAGATCGTCATTCCCGTCAAGGTCAGCACACCGGCCACCCGCAAGCGAGGCTCGGCCGGCCAGCGGTGGGAAGCCCCGGCGATCACCATCAGAAGCACCGCGTGAACAAGCAGATAGCGGGCGCCGGTCTCCCAGATTTGCAGATCATTCGCAGGGAGGCGCGCTGCCAGGGCGTGGGCGCCAAAGGCCCCGCCTGCCACGCCCAGAAAGCCGCCGACCGCACCCGCGGTCCAGAAGAGTCGCGCCACGCTGCACCTCACCCGGCCCCCTAATCCCGTCGGCCCCTCCCCTGGCGGGCTGCAGCGCAGGGGGATCGCAACGAGCGCGTCAGGATGCGGTTCTTCGAAGTGATTGCCCGGCCCGGGTCGATCTCGCCGCGGGGGCCCGCGCGGAAGGCCGCGCAGAAATTGCGAGGGGGATCTGCCCGCGCTAATCCCCCGAGGCTCCCAGTTCGCACGCTCGCAGGCCGCGCTGTTCTGGGGAGCTTCACCCCTTCCCTTTGCCTCCTGATTCAATCGAGGACGTTTCGAATGCCGGTCCACGGCTCTGGTCATGGTGGAGTTGACGATCGAAACAGGAGCCACACGCCCGACCTCCGCGCCGAGTTTGCGCGGGTCGGGCATGAGCTCATCCAGGCTCAGGAGGCCCTCGCCCGCTTGATCCTCCTCGCGGGCACCGACCCCTGGCTGGAGGCCCAGGAGGCCGATCGGCAGGCCAACCTCCGCAATGAGCGGGATCGCCTGCTCGCCGAGTGGGCGCGCATCGCCCTCTCCTGGCGCCTGCGCGGCGGCCGGGTCGAGCTGGTGATGGGCGGCACGGTGGCCCCCCGCAAGCCCGAGGTCGAGGAAGATCCCGACACCGAGATGGCCACCGAGCAGGTGCCGATGCCGATGGAGGCGCGCTCGGCGCCGACCTTGGACATCAGCGGCCTCGGCGCGGTGGGGCTCTCCAACCCCTGGACCCGCATGCTGCGGCCGCGGGAGGTCGACCTCGACCTGCTGCGCGAGATCCTGGCGCCGCTCCAGGGGCTGCCCGACGACTTCTCCGACTCGGCTGGCGCCCGCGCCGAGCTGGCCATGCTGGCCGACGTCTCGGCGCCGGGCTCCACCGCCCGCTGGCTCGACGCTCCCAAAGAGGTGCAGCGCGCGCTGGTTGGCCACATCGTGGCCCGCGCGCGTCATGTCCAGGACGAGCTCGCCGAGGGCGTGCTGCTGCCCGACATGATCCCCAACCTCGACCGCATCTTCTCGCACATGACCGCCTTCTCCAAGCGCTGGCAGCCGGGCTTTGTCTTCGGCCTGATGCGGGCCCACACGCCGGTGCACAAAACCTGGCTGGCCGACGCCCGCTACTGGTGGAAGGAGCTCGACGGGCACTTCCCCGCGGCCCCCGTCTCCACGCCCGACCGCTCTCTGCAGGATCTGCAGGCCGCCGTGGAGGCCGGGGCCGAGGACGACGAGGTCACCTCCAAGGCGCTGGCCGCGCTGGAGGCCGGCATACCTGCCGAAGATCCGCGCCTCGTCAAGCTGATGCAGCCGCGGCCCCATTTGCTGAGTCGCCATGCCCGCTTCAAGCGCCTGCGCAAGGCCATTCGCGACGCCCAGGCCGATGACGAGGCCTTTGAGGTGGAGCTGAGCGGCCCCGCCGTGGCCCTGCCAGTGGAGTGGGGCGGCAAGGTGTTGGTGAGCGGCAAGCGTGTGGCCCTCGTGGGCGGCGAGCCCCAGGCTGAGGCCCAGGACCGCTTTGGTAAGGCGCTCGGCGCCACGATCTGCGACTGGGTGAGCACCGAGGGCGGCCGCAACCCGCAGGCACTGCTCTCGGCCATCCAGCACAAGAACGTGGATGTGGTGCTGGTGCTGCGGCGCTTCATGGGCGTCGAGGCCGACCGCCTGCTCGTGCCGGCCTGCAAGGCCTCCAGCCTGCCCCTGGTCTCGGTGGACCGCGGCTACACCAGCCTCGCGCTGCGCCAGGCCATCGAGCGCCACGCCCTGGGAGAGGTCGCCCAGCCGCTCTAAGGGCGGCGGGGCGTCAGCCCCCGAGGATCAGCTCCACGCCTTCCTGACCGAGGGTGATGGGGCCGACGAGCGGGCTATCGAGGTCGCCGGGCCCAGCCCCCGGCGCGCCATCGGCGTCGAGGCGGGCCCGCACCCACACCTGCTCCGGCCATTCGCCGCCCATCAGCAGGTCGTTCTCGGTGAAGCGGATGGCGGTGGGCACCTGATTGGGGTCGAGGCGCTTGGAAGAGACGGGCGGCGGCGTGCCCTGGGCATTGCGGTAGACCGTCACGAAGAGCACCTTCTGGCCGCTCACCGCCTTGCCGTCGGCGAGGCGCACGCTGCCCGCGAAGCGGGTGACGCTCCCCTCCCCCACCGCCATCGCCGCCGCGCCGGCGGTCGCGCCGCCGCCGCTGGCCGTCGCTCCGGGCGCCGCGGCGGGCTTCTTCAGCTCGGCCTCGATCGAGCGGGCGAAGGCGGTCTCGTCGCCGCGCAGCTCCAGGGAGAGGGCCTTGGCGACCGCCTCCTGGGCCTGCTCGCGCTGGCCGGACTGCAAGCGGGCCAGCGACATCCACAGCCAGGCCCGGCCGGACTGGGGCCGCTGGGCGAGGCTCTCATCGAGGGAGAGCACCGCCTTGTCCACCATCCCCACCGCGAGCTGCAGCACGGCGATGTGAATCTGGACGTCGGCGTCCTTGGCGTTGAGCGCGCGGGCCTCTTCGATGAGGGCCATGGAGCGCTCAAAGTCGCGGTTGAGCAGCGCGTCGTAGGTGACCACGTTGAGCGCGGCGAGGTCGCTTGGGTTCTGGGCGTAGGCGGCCTTGGCGGCCTCCAAGGCAGGGTCGGCCGCCTTCGGCACGCCCTCGGTGGCCGAGCCGCCGGTCATCGAGCCGCCCTCGGGCCGCGGTGTGGCGTAGCGCACCACGACGTAGCCAAAGGCCAGGGCGCAGAGGGGCACCGCCAGGGCCCAGGCCAGGGCCCGCCCGCGGCTCACCGGCGGAGCCGCCGCCACCGCGGGCGCGGGCGCCTCCATCCGCCGCAGCACATCGGCGGCTTGTACCAGCAGGGCGTCGCGATCGGCCTGCCAGGCGGCGTCGGGCATCTTCTCGCGATCGGCGTCGAGCTGCTTGAGCTGCTCGATGAGCTGGGCCTTCTTGGCCTGCAGATCCTCGGCGGCGGCCTGCTCGGCGAGGCCGCTGTGCCCACCCCGCGCGCGAAGGACCACCACCGCGCCGCCGATCAGGCCGACGCCGAGGGCCACCAGCGGCGGCCCCCAAAGTTCCCAGTTCATCGGCGCTCCTTTCCTTCGTCCAGCTCTTCGAGGATGCGGCGGCGGTAGGCGTCGTCCGCAGCGGGGGCCGCTGCGGCGAGGGTCGAGGGCGCTGCGGCGGGCTCCGACCGGCGGCGAGAGAGGATCACGCCCGCCCCCACCGCCGCGAGGGCCACGGGGCTCAGCCAGATGATCCAGTTGATGCCCGTCGCGGGCGGCTTGAGGCGCACCCACTCGCCGTAGCGATCGACGAAGTAGCCGGTGATCTGGGCCTCGTCGTAGCCCAGGGCCACCAGTTCGGTGATGCGTTGCTTCATCGCCACCGCGGCGTCGGCGTGACTGTCTTCCACCGACAATCCTTGACAGACCGGACAGCGCACGATGCGCGCGATCTCGGCGGCCCGCGGCCCCACCTCCTCGGGGGGCGGCGGCGCCAGGGCCGGCGGCTCGGCGAGACCTTGGGGCGCGGCGGTAGCGGCCTCTTCGGCGGAGGCCGAGCCCACAAGCAGCGCCAGCACGAGGAGGAGCGCGCTCACAGCAGCCCCTCCAGGATGGCGCTGGCCTGATCATAGGAGAGCGGCCCGGTGATCTTCTGCACGATGCGCCCCTCCCGATCGAGGATGAAGGTCTCAGGCACCCCGGTCACGCCAAAGTCGATCGCGGTGCGCTGGCCTGGATCGATCAGGGTGGGGAAGGCCCCGCCCTCCTTCTTCACCATGCGCCGCGCCGCGTCGGGCTCATCCTGGTACAACACGCCGAGAAAGCGCACCCCGCGCGCCCCGTAGACGGAGGCGGCCTTTTGCAGATGCGGGTGCTCGATCTTGCAGGGCTGGCACCAGGTCGACCAGAAGTTGAGCACCGCCGGCGCCCCCCGCAGCGAAGACAGGCTCACGGGCTGACCGTCCAGGTCGACGAGGCTGAAGTCGGGCGCCTCACGGCCGACCATCACGTCGGAGACCCCCTGGGGGTTCTTGCCAAAGCCGCTGGCCAGCACCACCACCAGCGAGGCGATGACAAGGCCGCCGCCGCCCAGGATCTTCCAGTTCATGAGGCCGCCTCGGCCGTCCGCTCACGCTGCCGCTGCGGCCACATCGCGATGAAGGTCCCGAACATCATCACCGCGCCGCCCGCCCAGAGCCACCACACCAGAGGCCGCACCAGCACCTCCAAGGAGGCCGTGCCCGCCTCGGGGTTCACATTGACGAGGCTCAAGTACAGATCCTCATCGAGGCCAGACTCCACCTCGGGGGTGGCGATGGGCATGCCCATCGTCTTGTAGGTGTTGAGCCGCGGCTGCAGCTCGCCCAGGTCCTGGGCGCCGTGCTTCACGGCGAAGCGGGTGACCACCGACCGGCGGTGGGGCTGATCCTGGGCCTCCGACCCGAGGTAGGTGAGCGAGTAGCCCTGGACCTCGCGGGTCTGCCCGGTCGCGAAGGTCATGCTGTCTTTGGTCGACCAGGCCGTCGCCGAGGCGTGGGCCACCGCGATGAGCAGCACGCCGATGTGGACGACGTAGCCGCCATAGCGGCGCCGGGCCCGCACGAAGACCGCCGCCGAGGCCACCGCCAGCGACTCCCCTGTAGACCGCGCCCGCGCCCGCGCCGGCACCACCAGCTCCATCACCGTAACCACACCCGCGAAGGCCGAGGCCGCCAGGGTGGCGATGGCCCAGAAGCCCTGGAGCCCCGCCGCGAGGCAGCCCGCCGCCACCGCGAGGCCCACGATGCCCGCGGGGATCAGGCGCTGGCGCTGCTCGGGGCTCGGGCTGCGACCCCATGGCAGGGCCGGGCCGATGCCCATCAAAAAGACGATGGCCAGCGAGATCGGGGCCGACATGGCGTCGAAGTAGGGCTGGCCCACGCTGAGCTGCTTGCCGGTGATGGCCTCGTTCAACAGCGGGAAGACGGTGCCCACCAGCACCGTAAAGGTGAAGGCCGTAAACAGCAGGTTGTTGACCAGAAAGCCCGTCTCCCGCGAGGCGGACATCGCGCCCGCCTCTTTGCCCGGCGCGAGCTGGTCGACCCGCGCCGCCACCAGCACCAGACAGAAGACCAGCGAGACCGCCAGGAAGCCCAGGAAGACCGGCCCGATGTCGGACTGGGTGAAGCTGTGCACCGAGTTGAAGACCCCCGAGCGGGTCATGAAGGTGCCGAGGATGGTGAGCAAAAAGGTCGACAGCACCAGCGTCAGCGTCCAGCCGCGCAGCTCGTCCTTACGCTCCATCACCACCGCAGAGTGCAGGAAGGCGGTCGAGGTGAGCCAGGGC
>JBEIQK010001023.1:0-1984 GCA_040376505.1 Alphaproteobacteria bacterium
ACCGCGGCCCCGCGCGCGGCCTGGGTGCAGACCTCCTCGGTGGGGATCAGCACGGTGGGCTCGGGCAGGGGGGTGCCCTTGACCTTCGCCTTGATCTTGCCCACGATGCCGGGCATCTCAGGGTTGGCCTTGGCGAAGAGGCCGACGGTGTGCAGCTTCTCGGCGGGGACCGACACCGGGCCGCCGCCGAACTCGGCGAAGATGGCGCCGAAAATGGCGACCGTCACGAGGAGCTTGAAGAGGGCCTTGACGAGGGTGTTTCCACCCTTGGGAGCGGCGGCGTCGGCCATGGCGAGGACCATCGGGGTGAGAGGAAGAAGGGGGCGCGCCTATAGTCGGCGGGCTCAGCGGTGTCACGCGCTGGGGCCGGCGCGGTTCCTGGCTCAGCCGCCGATCGAGGTCATCACGCCCTCAAAGAGGGTGCCCCCCTCCACGTCGCAGTCGTGGCCGTCGGGCTTGCCCATCACCATCGCGGAGATGGCGGCGGCCAGGGCTTGATCGCTGGCCCCGCCGCGGAGGAGGTCGCGCAGGCTCGGGATGTCTTCGTGGGCGAGGCAGGTGCGCAGGTGGCCGTCTACCATCAGCCGCAGGCGGTTGCAGGTGGCGCAGAAATGCTCGGACAGGGGCGAGATGAAGCCGACGCGCAGCCCGTTCTCCGCGAGGCGCAGGGTGCGGGCCGGCCCGGCGGTGGCGCTGCGGGGGCCGTCGGGCACCAAGGTGTAGCGGGTGGCCAGGACGGCCCGCACCGCGGCGGAGGGCACACACTGGTGCCAGCGGGCCTCAAAGGGCATGTACTCGATGAAGCGAAGCTCGGTGGTGGCGGCCTGCTGGCCAAAGAAGGCGGCCAGATCGAGGATCTCGTCTTCGTTCTCGCCGCGGAGCAGCACCGCGTTGATCTTGATCGGCCCGATGCCGGCCTCGCGGGCGGCCTCGATGCCAGCCAGCACCTTTTCGAGGCTGCCGCCGCGGGTGAGGCGGTCGAAGCGCTCGGGCTTGAGGCTGTCGAGGGAGACGTTGATGCGCCGCAGGCCCGCCGCGGCGAGGCGGGGGGCGAGGCGGGCCAGGGTGTGGCCGTTGGTGGTGAGGGCCAGGTCGGTGATGCCGGGCGTGCGGGCGATCGCGCCGACCAGCTCGGGCAGATCGGCCCGCAGGGTGGGCTCGCCGCCGGTGAGGCGGATCTTGGAGATGCCGAGGCCGGCGAAGACGACGACCAGTCGGGCGATCTCCTCGTAGGAGAGCAGGCTCGCCTGCGGGAGCCAGTTGAGGCCCTCCTCGGGCATGCAGTAGACGCAGCGGTAATTGCAGCGATCGGTGACGCTGACGCGCAGGTAGGTGTGGACCCGGCCGAGGCGGTCGACCAGGCTCATCCGGGCGACAGGCCGAGGCTGCGGGCCACCGCTTCGCCCACCTTGGCGAAGGCCTTGCCGGCGGCGTCGTCGCGCAGGGCGGCGGGGCGCCCCTCGTCGCCGCCGACCCGGATGACGCCGTCGAGGGGGATCTGGGCCAGCAGGGGCACCTCGTAGTCGTTGGCGGTGCGCTGGCCGCCGCCCTCGCCGAAGGGGTGGATGCGGCCGCCGCCGGGCAGGTCCATCCAGCTCATGTTCTCGACCACGCCGAGGATGGGCACGTTGAGCTTGCGGAACATCTCCACGCCGCGCACGGCGTCGAGCACGGCGACGTCCTGGGGGGTGGTGACGATCACGGCGCCGGAGAGCGAGACGGCCTGGATCATCGTGAGCTGGGCGTCGCCGGTGCCGGGGGGGAGATCGATGATCAGCACGTCGCAGCCCGACCAGTCGACGTCTTGAAGAAACTGGCGGACCACGCCCATCACCATCGGTCCGCGCCAGATCACGGGCTCTTTGTCGTCGACCAAAAAGCCAATGCTCATGCAGCGCACGCCGTAGGAGACGAGCGGGATGATGCGCTTGTCTTTGTTGGCGAAGGGCTTGCCGCGCACGCTCATCATCATCGGCAGGCTGGG
>JBEIQK010001135.1:0-1565 GCA_040376505.1 Alphaproteobacteria bacterium
CCTCCCGCAGCCGCAGGGGCAGCCCGCGCGGCCGGCTGACCTCGGCCACCAGCACGAAGCGCATCTTGCCCTTCGCGACGGAGACGTCGGTGACGTCGGTGACCTCCACCGACACCGCTGGCGGGCGGGCCTCGGCCTCACCCACCAGCAGCGCCAGCAGGAGGGCCAGCATCAGGCCTGGGCCTCGGGGTTGGCGGCGCGGCCCTGCTTTTTGGCCTCCTTCTCGGCGAGGCGGGCGGCGATGTCGGCCTCCACCTGCGCCTTGCGGGCGGCCAGCTTGTCGGCGCCAAGCGCGATGCCGAGCACCTCTTCCATCCGGCTGCAGAAGTGGAACTCCATCTCCTTGCGCACCTCTTCGGGCACATCGGGCAGGTCCTTGCGGTTCTTCGACGGCAGGATGACCCGCTTGATGCCCGCGCGGTGCGCGGCCAGCACCTTCTCTTTGATGCCGCCGACCGGCAGCACCGCGCCGCGCAGGGTGACCTCACCGGTCATCGCCAGCTCGTTGTCGACCGTGATGCCGGTGAGCAGCGAGACGATGGCGGTGAGCATGGTCACGCCGGCGCTCGGGCCGTCTTTGGGGATGGCGCCCGAGGGCACGTGCACGTGGATGTCGATGTTCTCAAAGACATCTTCGTCGATGCCCACGTCGCGGGCGCTGGCCCGGATGTAGCTGCTGGCCACACCCACCGACTCCTTCATGACGTCACCGAGCGAGCCGGTGAGCTTCATGTTGCCCTTGCCCTTCATCTTGGTGGCCTCGATGAAGAGGATGTCGCCGCCGGTCGCCGTCCAGGCGAGCCCGGTGGCCACGCCGGAGAGCGCCGTGCGCTCGGCCACTTCGCTGAAGAACTGGATGGGGCCGCGGATCTCCTCGATCTTGGCCGGGGTCAGGATCACCTTCTCGGTGACCCGGTCGGCGGCGACCTCCTTTGCCACCCAGCGCAGCACGCTGGCCACCTCGCGCTTGAGCGTGCGAACGCCGGCCTCGCGGGTGTAGGACTCGATGAGGAAGGTCAAGCACTCATCCGACAGCTCGACGTGATCGGCGGTGATGCCGTGCTCTTCGAGCTGCTCGGGGAGGATGAAGCTGCGCGCGATCTTGAGCTTGTCTTCGAGCGTGTAGCCGGGGATCTCCAGCACCTCCATGCGGTCGCGCAGGGCCGGCGGGATGGGGTGGAGCTGGTTGGCCGTGGCGATGAAGAGCACCTTGCTCAGATCGAAGGGCACGTCGAGGTAGTGGTCGGCGAAGGTGTCGTTCTGCTCGGGATCGAGCACCTCGAGCAGCGCGCTCGCTGGATCCCCGCGGTAGTCGGCGCCGAGCTTGTCGATTTCGTCGAGCACGAAGACCGGGTTGTTGGTCCCCGCCTTCTTGATGCTCTTGATGATCTTGCCCGGCAGCGAGCCGATGTAGGTGCGGCGGTGGCCGCGCACCTCGGCCTCATCGCGAACGCCGCCGAGGCTGATGCGCTGCATCTTGCGGCCCAGCGCCCGGGCGACCGACTTGGCCAGCGAGGTCTTGCCCACGCCGGGCGGGCCCACGAGGCAGAGGATGGGGCCGCGGA
>JBEIQK010000727.1:0-3350 GCA_040376505.1 Alphaproteobacteria bacterium
CCTGCTGCTGGTGGCCCTGGGCCGCGAGGCGGGGCCCTCGCTGCGGGCGGCGGCGGCGACCTTCACCGAGGCCGGCGAGGACTTCGGGCGGGCCACCTGTCTGGTTGGGGTGGCCACCGAGGCGGCCCGCAAAGGGGCCGCGCCCGCCGCCCTCTTGGACGAGGCGGAGACGGCCTTCACCCGGGCGATGGCCGCGCAGGAGCCGGTGTGGTCGCTGGCCGGCCTGGGCGATGTGGCCCGCCTGCGCGGCGATCTGGAGCTGGCGGTGCAGCGCTACGACGCGGCCATCGAGCGCCTCAAGGAGATCGGCGCGCCAGGCACCGACGAGCTGCGGCTGCAGCACGCCCGCGCCTTGCTCGCCTTGGGGCGGGTCGACGCGGCGAGGCCGGTGCTCCGCCAGCTCCTCGCCACCGTGATCTCCGAGGCGCGGCCGGGGCTCCTCGCCTCCGTGTACGCCTACCATGCCCTCGCCGCCTCGATCAGCGAAGACTGGGGCGGTGTCGATCGACTGCTCAACGGCATCGAGCGCGAGGTTCGCGCCGAGGGCGAGCCCGACGCCGAGCGGGATCAGGTGATCGGAGAGCTGGCCCGGCGCTGCGCCGAAGCCGGCGAGGCGACCCGCGCCGATCGTGCCCTGACCCTCCTCAGCGATGGGGCCATCTGAACGGGGGCGCCGGGCGTGGCAGGATAGACCCTCGGCTTCAAGCGCCCGTCGGCGCTTCGGAGGGCGGATGATCCCCACGATGGTGTCGGACTGGGTCGAGTCGGTGAAGGGCCTCTGCACGCCCGACCAGGTGGTCTGGTGTGATGGCTCCGTCGAAGAGCGGGCGCGCCTCACGGCCCTGGCGGTCGCCGAGGGCGTGCTGCTGCCGCTCAACGTCGAAAAGCTGCCGGGCTGCTACCTGCACCGGTCTCACCCCTCCGACGTGGCGCGCACCGAGCAGCTGACCTTCATTTGCACCGCCACCCCAGAGGAGACCGGCCCGACCAACAACTGGAAGGACCCGACCGAGGCCCGCGACCTGCTGACACCCCTCTTCGCTGGGGCAATGCGAGGGCGCACGATGTATGTCGTGCCCTTCGTGATGGGGCCGCTCGGCTCACCCTTCGCCAAGGTGGGCGTGGAGATCACCGACAGCGTCTACGTCGTGCTCAACATGGGCATCATGACGCGGATGGGGACGGTGGCCTGGGCCGAGCTGCAGGCCAAGGGGGAGTTCACCCGCTGCCTGCACTCGCTGGGCGACCTCTCCCCCGACCGCCGCTTCATCTGCCACTTCCCCCACGACAACGCGATTTGGAGCGTGGGCTCGGGCTACGGCGGCAACGCCCTGCTCGGCAAGAAGTGCCTCGCCCTGCGCATCGCCTCCGCCCTGGGCGCCAAAGAGGGCTGGCTGGCCGAGCACATGCTCATCCTCGGCCTGACGCCGCCGATCGGCCCCACCCGCTACATCGCGGCGGCCTTCCCCAGCGCCTGCGGCAAGACCAACCTCGCGATGATGGCGCCGCCGCCTGCTTTCTCGAAGGATGGCTGGCAGATCTCGACGGTGGGCGATGACATCGCCTGGATGCGGCCTGGCCCCGATGGCCGCCTTTGGGCGGTCAACCCCGAGGCCGGCTTCTTCGGCGTGGCACCGGGCACGAGTCGAAAGACCAACCCCAATGCCTTGGAGGCCGCGAGCGCCAACACGATCTTCACCAACGTCGCCCTGCAGCCCGATGGCACCGTCTGGTGGGAGGGCCACGACGAGGCGCCCCAGCCCGGCATGCTCGACTGGCGGGGCGAAGTCTGGGACCCGGCCAGCGGCAAGCCGGCGGCGCACCCCAACAGCCGCTTCACCGCGCCGGCCCGCCAGTGCCCGTCGATCTCCGACCGCTGGGAAGACCCTGCTGGCGTGCCGATCTCCGCCATCCTCTTCGGCGCCCGCCGGCCGAGCGTGGTGCCCCTGGCCTGGGAGGCTGGCTCCTGGGCCCATGGCACCTTCATCGGCGCCACCCTGGCCAGCGAGACCACCGCGGCGGCCACCGGCGCGGTCGGCCAGCTCCGCCGTGATCCGATGGCGATGCTGCCCTTCTGCGGCCTGCACATCGCCGACTACTTTGCGCACTGGATCGCCATGGGCGCCGCGGTGTCCCGCCCGCCGGCGGTCTTTGGCGTGAACTGGTTCCGCAAGGGAGACGACGGGCGCTTCCTCTGGCCGGGCTTCGGCGAGAACCTGCGGGTCCTGCGATGGGCCCTGGCGCGGGCCGAAGGAAAGGGAGAGGCCACGCCCAGCCCGATCGGCGGCATGCCGACCGCCGTCGACCTGGGCACGGATGAGCTCGGGATCTCCGAGGAGGACGCCCACGCGCTGCTGTCGATCGACCGGGTCGCATGGCAGGCCGAGGTGGGCGCCCAGCGCGCCTTCTTTGAGGGCCTGGGGCCGAAGGTCCCGGCGGCCCTCTGGGGGGTACTGGAGGCCTTGGAGACGAAATTGAAGGTTTGACCTGACGTGGGACCTTGTCAGGTCAAGTCCGACAGGCAAGGCTGGAGGCCAGGGTGCCGGAGGCCTCCGCGCCCTCCCCTCTCTCCTTGGGAGCTCCCATGCTGAAGTTCGCTGCCCCGCTCCTCCTCCTGGTCTTGCCCTCGGCGGCCCTGGCCACCCCCTCGCGCACCGAGGCCTTCTCCAACAACCCGGCCTTCACCGACGACACCGACTTCCTGGCCTACCCCTCGGTGCTGCCGGACATCGGCAACAACGTCTGGCTGTCGCTCAGCCCGACGGCGATGATGGGCGCGGTCTCCTGGGAGGGCTCCACCCAGCAGGCCATGACCATCACCAACATGCCGATGGCGTCGGACTACCCGGCGGGCTGGTCGGGCGTCGGCGCGGTCGGTACCTCGCTGGGCCCGGTGGTGCTGCCCACCGAAGACCTCGCCGGCGCCGCAAAGACGCCGGTCATCGCCGCCCAGGGCCCCTGGCTGGCCTCCTACACCCGGGCCTCGGGTGGCAAGGGCTACGCCCTGCGCACGAGCTGGTTCGCCAGCGCCTTCTCCGTGGGCGGCACCTACAGCACCGGCGAGGGCGGCGATGAGCCCAGCAACCTTGCGGTGGGCGGCGACCTCACCAGCTTCGGCGATCTGGGCGACCAGGTCTCCTTGAACGCCTTCCTGAAGAAGCGGACCATCACCGAAGACAAGACCACCGCCTGGGGGGCGGGCCTCAACTTCGTGCAGGATGGCAACGTCGACCTGAACGGTCACTTTCTGATGGGCCCGCGCTTTCATGGCGAAGACGACGCCGTCGAGGCGGCCCTCCTCATCGGCCCCACCCTGCACCTCACCAAGATCCAGGACGTCGACGCGATGC